>NZ_JACKZU010000013.1:0-46842 GCF_014222165.1 Nostoc sp. 2RC | reverse complement strand
ATAAATAGCTCTTTTTGAATAGATTTTATTAGAATTAGTTCTTCAAAAAAAAGTTGCTCTCCACTGATTAATTCTTTAATCATAGGAAATCTCATTACAATGCGTTTAGAAGGTTTTTCTTCAATAGAAAAGAGAATATCTTTAAGTTCTAAAGCGAATTTTCTAGCGCACTGAATGAGAGAATTATTATCAATGATATTAAAATTTGCAATTAAATCAATTGAGTCAGCACTATGTTGAAGTTCATATTTTATATAGCCTAAGTCTATACTTTTTCCTAGTCTTTCATCAGGTGGTTCAATAATTACTTGATTTACTTTTCGTATAGCTTTATATCCAAAACAATCTAATAAAATCTCAATTTCTTTGAAATCAATTATCTTATAGAAACTTGAGAGATTCTTGATAAATATATTATCGCGTATACCTTTTATGTCAACTGAATTTAGCTGATTTATATCGAGATTCTTGTTATCATTAAGCTTAAAAAATAAAAAAGAAAAAGCGGAAGCTATTTCTTCTTTGCTATAGCCAAATGTCTGAAAATTGTTGTTTTTATTATTAAAAATATTATTGTTTATATGATTCGGCCAGAATAAAGAGTCTAGACAAACTAAATAGCTCTTTAATGTAGATTTATCAATTTCTTGAATTATCTTTTTAAAAGTTTTATTAAGTTCACGTCCGATAAATAAGAGTGATTTTACAGATTGAAAATAACTAGTAGATTCTTTTGAGAATAGTTTTTTTGATGTAGTATGATCAATTAAAACCTGTAAAGTGTTAAACTCAAAATCGTATGTAGAACAACGGAATATACCTTGTTTTTTTATTTCTTTCAATAATTCTACTTCATTTTGTGATAAGCCTTGCATCAGTAGAGGTAATGCTTGCTTTGAGTTTTTATTGAGAATATTGCTTCTCAACTCTTCTACTATTTTCTTCATAAATTATCTAATAGTTTTAATATAGACTATCTCATCAAAACTCTGTTGTCAATTTTTGAATGATTGCGATAGCCTCGCTCACCGCAGGCATGACTGATTCCCTCAGTGTTTGTTCTAAATTTCTGTCATACTGTTCGATAAACCGAGTTATTTGCCCTAAGCATTCAGCTTGTTTCTCTGACAATTGTTCACTGATGGCGGGAATAATGACAGGACGACCAATTACTACTTGTAAATAGTCCTCTAGTTCCTCCAAACAGGGAAAAGCTTTGGCTAAGTTCTGCTTAACTTCTTGTTGTTGTTCTACAGATAACTGCCAAGCATTGAGTGAGAGAAATTTGTCAATACGTTCTTGATAGTCTGTGTACCCCTTTTTATACTCTTCTTTCAGTTGAGTGCGTAAAACAGGTGCAATATTATCTCGAATTCCGATTAGTTGATTCCAGACCAAGGGCGCTAAGTCTATAGAACAAATCCAATCACCATTGTCATAATTCATCCATTCTTGGACTGAAGCAATTTCTTGCCTTAATTGGTTTGCTGCTTCGTCTAAAGCTTTGAAAACTTTGATGCCCTTTAAACCAACTTCTGAGGTTGTAACCTTCACTAAGTCAGATTCTTGTTCATCTTGAGAATATTTAAGAACATCTGTCCATTTTGGAGCATTACTCTTGGTTGTCTTCTTCAATTGAATCTTGAAACGGATGCGAGTTTTATTCAGCTTAGAGAGATTATATCTTTCAACAACAGCGTCTTTTAGAAAGGTTTCGCTTGAATTAGTAATCACTGCTTATACCACATTTACTAGGAATAATAATTTTTACCCTCAGTAAATAAAGTGTAAGCTTTACCTTTTTGCCACTAATTTAGGCTATAATTTTATTCATAAAAATCATTTAATTGCTTACTAAATATAGTTAAATTTGATTGTAGTTTTAAAAATAATTTGAGACTAAAAAGCTGCTAAAATCAGATTATCAGCAGAAAAATTGTAAAACAAGACAGTCTTTCTATAGTTATTAAGCAGTTCTTAAAGTGAGCAAATGTTTCATAATACATTATCTATTTTAGAATCTAGCAATCATAAGCTAATCGTCATTTTTTTCCAGATTTATTCGCTTTTAGTAATGGCTTAAACCCTGATTTAATGCAACTTAAATGCTCATTATCTTATTTGATTTGTGAAAATCATAAGGCACAGAACCCCGATTTATTTAATAAATCGGGGTTCTCACTGTTCACGAATGATTAATCGGAATTTTGTGTCGAGATTGCTATACACAATTATTACCGGATAACCAATATCCGTTGTCTAGCCCGTGAGCTAGAAACATAGTACAAACGATTAAACTCTCTAATCTTTGCCAGGACTGCCTTACTGTCATCTCCTCGTTCTGGATAAAGTCGTTTACTCAAATCTTGACCATCAATACCCGCTTCTAAGAAAGTGCTACCTTGGCTATTGTGAACAGTTAATGCAAAGCAGTTTCTGATGTTGGCAAACTGCTCTGAATGTTTGTAGTACTGCTTCCACAGAAAGGGATTACGCTTGGCACTTTTGAGTAAACGTTTGGTTTCTTGGTCAAATTGTTTTTGCTCATCTTCATGCAGAACATAGATTTGACGCACAATCCCTTCATCTGTCTCTACCTTTAACCTCCAAGTATCATAGTTGTTATAACGATCCCCAAAGACATCTAAAACAGTAAACTCTGTAGATGTAGAAAGAATCGTAGTTTTACCATCAGGAGCCATCACAGGATCTCTGGTGATTAATCTCTCTCCAGGAATAAAGCGATTGATATTTTCACCATATAAATGTGTGCGAATCTGCTGATTGTAAAAGTCAACTTGAGTATTAGTCCATGACAAAATTCGGAAACAATCTGGGTTTTGAGCAAATTCTCTCTTCATCTTTTTGCAGGCATAACGCAGCAAAGTTTGACGTTTAACCATCAGCGCCCCATTACTTTTATCAGGCAGATATTTGGCATAAGGCTCAAAAGGAAACTTGCTCTTGGTGACTGCATAGCGAGAAGCAGTGACAAACTCTAACAAAGGGCTACCAGTTCCCTGACGCACAACTTGAGTCAATACTGCTTTATCTGGCACTTGAAAACTAGGGGATTTTCCTTCATTAACTGGATTTAACTGTGCTGGGTCGCCCATGAGAATAATTTTGATTTTTGTCCAGGTGGATGATTGGTTAGCAACATCCTCAATCCAGCGCCAGAGTTGTTTGCCAATCATGGAACATTCATCAATAAAGACAACATCAAATAGATTGATGTAAGAAGGCCCAGTTTGGTCAAGTACTTTCTCTTTACCTCTAGTTACCATACCCAGTCCTAACAACTGGTGAATGGTGAAGAATTCTACCCCAGTTACGCCATTTTCTGCCGCCATACGTTGCAGCACACCTACAGCTTTATTAGTGGGTGCAGTCAGTACAACTCGCTTACCCGTTGCGACAAGAACTTTAACTAGTTGGAATACAATAGTTGACTTGCCGGTTCCCGCATAGCCAACCAGCAGAAATAAAGCAGTCATCACGGTTGGCTGTATAAATGTCCACATTGCATCTAAAGCTTTTTGCTGCTGTTGGGTGAGTTGAAATGGAAAAGAACCTGTTGCAGCGAAAGTAGGAAGTGTTTGGATCATCATCGCTTCGCTAATTCCATTAATTGATCCACTCAATGCAGCGATAGCTGTTGGTTTTACTTCTCCGAAAAACAATACTCCTTCTGGTTTGAGGAATATATGTTTCTATATCCATTCGGCATCATCAGAAATCAATATATTAAAAGTTTTGGTATTGCTGAATTATGGGATAATTCCGGACAATTTGGAACAAATCTTCAATGGTTTCAACCGCCAATTAATGCCGCATTTATGCAACGCCAAAGTTTTTTAAGATTCAGATGATTTAGTTAAATCTGAAATTGCACATATATATTTTTCCATGAAGGTAAACATCTTCAATCTTAAAATTATTGTTACTCGGAAATCCTACTTTAATTCTTGTCATTACAAATTTTCGCGCTCGTCACCATACATTAGACCTAGTAAATCTGACTACGCATTAATACGTGTTTTAATATACCGAATACTGTAATATACTGAAAATAGTTTTTAGCGTAGGCGTGGCCCGCCTTAGACATCGCTCGTTTTTTAGCCGGCCTCACTTTGGAGCGTTGCTCCCATCTCTATGTTATTTATCAAACAAAAATACCTGCCCTACAGGATTGCATTTTTCAGTGTGGGAGTAACCTTGCTAGTAAAGCTGGGACTAGAGCATCTAACCGGAATCACAAGTTCTTTCAGCTTGTGGCTGATTGCGAGCGCTATAAGTACTTGGTACGGTAGCATTATTTCAGGATTGGCATCAGTGTTTTTGGCTGCTTTAGCTAGTCATTACTTTTTTACAAATCCATCTTCTACTCTCGATAGTCTGGAATTTGTATTATTTGTTATCGAGGGTCTATTAATCAGTGCGCTAACAGCTAATTTCCAGTCAAGCAAACAGCAGTCAGATACTGATAAAATAGAAGCCCAAATCAATCTAAAAGATTTATTACAGAGTCAGCGTTCACTTCGTCAAGGTGAAGAACTATACCGAACATTAACCCAAAATCTACCCAATGGAGTAGTTTTTCTCTTTGATCGAGATATGCGCTTTATGGGTGCTGAGGGTACAGAACTGCAAATCTTTGGTTTACCAAAAGAAGAGTTCCAAGGTAAAACGCTGCACGAAACTGTTCTCCCTGAGACTTACGAACTGATAGAACCAGCTTACCGTAGTACCTTACAGGGTACTCCAATGTGTATTGAAATTCCTTATAACAATCAAGTTTATCTAATACAAACTTTTCCAGTTAAAGATGAAAATAGCAAAATTCTGACTGGCTTGGCAATCTTCCAAAATGTCACGAACCGCAAACAAGCAGAAGCAAAAATTATTAAGCTGAACCAAGCTTTAAATCGACGAGTTAAAGAATTACAAACTTTGTTAGAGGTGATTCCAACTGGCATTGCCATTGCAGAAGATCCAGAATGCCGAACTATTCGAGCTAATCCGGCTCTTGCTAAACTGCTTGGCATACCTGTTGACGCAAATGCCTCTCTCAGCGCTCCCAATGATGAACGTCCAACTAACTTTAAAGTTTATCAGTCAGGCAGAGAATTAGCTCCAGAAGAACTGGCTATGCAATATGCTACCACTCATGGGGTGGAAATACTGGATTCGGAAATTGAGGTGGTTCGTGATGATGGTGTGAGAATTAACCTATCGCAGTATGCTGCCCCTTTATTTGATGAAGATGGAAAAGTGCGGGGGTGTGTAAGTATATTTCTAGATATTACCCAGCGCAACCAGGCAGAAAGAAAATTGCAAGCAGCTAGAGATCAGTTACAGACTGTACTGGAGGCTGTACCTGGAATTGTATCTTGGGTCAGTTCCGATTTGTGCTATCTAGGTGTCAACAAGCACTTAGCTAATAGTTTTAATTTGTCTCCCGAAGCTTTTGTTGGTCAGGATATTGGTTTCTTAGCTAGTGGTAATGGGTTTCGTGAGTTCGTGCAAAAGTTCTTTGCTGGAGATCGATCTGAAGCATTATATGAGTTGAAATCCATAAGCGCAGATCGTAGCTATTTAATTGTGGCTCAAAAATATGACCAAAACAGAGCCGCTTTTTTAATCGGCATTGATATCACCGAACAAAAGCGTGTAGAAGAAGAACTGAGACAAAAGACTGAAGAACTGGCAGAAATCAATCGAGTAAAGGATGAATTCGTTGCTGTCTTGTCTCATGAGTTACGTACTCCCATGCATAATCTTCACGGTTGGGCGCAACTATTGCTAACTGAACATGAGATGGATGAAGCACTGAAAATTGAGGGACTGGAAACGATTGAGCGGAATGCCCGTCTACAAGTTCGCTTAATTGACGATTTGTTGGATCTGGCTAGGATGCAGAAGGGCGAAATGAATTTGGAAATCGAACCTGTTGATCTAGCAAGTGTAATTCGGTTAGCAGCAGATACTATTCGATTGTCAGCCGAAACAAAGGGCATTCAAATTCAGTTACATCTTGATGCTACTGTGTCCAACGTTTTAGGTGATGCCATTCGTTTACAACAAGTGGTTTGGAATTTGCTTTCAAATGCAATCAAGTTTAGTTCCAAGAATGAAAGTGTAGAGGTGAGGCTGGAGGAAGTTGAGTCTCAGGCTCAGATTACTGTTATCGATAGAGGGAGGGGCATAGAAGCAGAATTTATACCCTATGTTTTTGAACGGTTTAGTCAGCGTGACGCTTCTACTAGTCGTTCCGCTGGTGGATTAGGGTTAGGGCTAGCGATCGCTCGTTATATTGTAGAACTTCACAATGGCAATATCACAGCAGCCAGCGCGGGATTCGGCAAGGGTTCGACATTCACGGTGAGACTACCTATCGTTAAAATGACAGGGCAGTTAAGCAATGATGAACTAGTACTAGGAGAATTGTTGCATGGCAATAAGGAAATTGACCAATTGCAGAACTTGTGCATTCTGGTTGTAGATGACGATGCAGATGCTCGGATGTTAATGCAGACTGTTCTTCAAAGCGCCGGGGCAGATGTATTAGTGGCAGCATCAGTAAAAGAAGCATTGGCAGTTTTAGAACAGCGCTTGCCCGCTTTACTGATTAGTGATATCAGTATGCCAGATGAGGATGGCTTTACCTTGATTCGTCAGGTTCGCTCCCGCAGTATAGAGCAAGGGGGACAAATTCCGGCGATCGCTCTTACTGCTTTTGCTGAAGCCAAAAATGAGCAACGTATTTTAAAAGCAGGGTTTCAACTTTTTATTGCCAAGCCAATTAAGCCAATGGAACTTGTGGATAAGATCATTGAGGTGTTAAAAACTTGATCGAAGAGCGCTGCTGTCCTAGTCTGAGTAGGCGGTCATTTAAGGCGATTCTTCCTAATTCAGAAATAACCTCAACTGGAACACCAACAGATTTAGCTGCTTCTGGGATTGTGACTCTGCTATTTCGCAACAAAGATAAAGCTTGCTGCACTTTAGCAACAACTGGATCGCTTTTGTTGGTATAACCCCGATTAATAGCAATTCTCAGCCCGGTTTCAATATCATCTACTCTAGCTCTGCGATTTTTATCTATCAATAGTGTCTGCTGTCCAGCGATTGTGCTACTTTCAGAAGCCGCTTTGCGTCTACGTGCAGTGCTGGGGGCGATGCCTTCTCTTCTCCTGTCGGAGACGCTATGCGTAGCTTGCTTAAGCGTAGGGGTACGAGAGGCTTCTCTACGATAGGCTGCGCCAACGCCAACGTCTTCTGGTGCGTCCACTATGCGTAGCTTGCTTCCCTGTAGGGGCACGACCAACGCATTTGCAATCTGAATACCAACATACCCAGTGTTTCTACGCACTGGGACAATATCGAAGTTGTAGAGTCGCTTTTGTCCCGTTTTGTCTACAGTCTGGACAAGTAAGTTAGTAATGGTAGTGGTGGTAGCCCCTGGAAACTTTAGCGGTTGGATTGCACGCAGAAAGATGGTTGTGGCGCGTCCGCTTTTTAAATCTGTATCTGTGGTGTAGACCAGTCGTGAAGGATCTGCTACCAAAATGTAGGCGATCGCCTCGTCGGTTTGAGTGAAGCTAATGGGCGTAGCACGTCCTGGAGTAACTTGAACCTGAATTCTGTTGTTTGCAGCCATATCCGGTTCAATCAAGCGATATGCAGGAGTTTGTGCTTGTGCATATACAACAGGTATCGTTACCCCAAACAGTATTGTGGTGCTAGTAATAACAAGAGTGACAAATAGTTTCATACCAATTTTTAATTTTGGACTAGAAGCTTTGACTTATAGGCTGTTCCAGTAATCTCAAATATTAAGTTGTAGAACGTTCAGTTTGTATCTATTCAATAACCAGGATGCTGTATATGAATTGATTCCAATTTGTTTGAATTTTAAGCATTGGTGAATCAGGGGATGATTTCGTCCAATTTGTCAGGAATTTTCAATGGTTTCAACCGCCAATTCATCCCGCATTTATACAACGCCGAATTTGAAATTGCTGACTACCCGCACCAAATTGGTATCATCGTTCAACTTTCAAAAAACTATTGACGACAACGGAGACTTCTGTACCTTCAGGTAAAAACTGGATATTGGGACGTTGTAGTAATTCTTGCACTGCTTGGTCAGAGCGTCTAGACATACGTTCACTGATTGGACTAAAAAAGCCTTCTAGCGCCGCCGCCCAAATCTGAGGATTAGAGTTACTAGTAATAGTACTTTGATTAAAAGTGCCACTAGAAACAACAGTGCTAGATTGAGTGCGGGGCTGATTCACTATGCTTCCCACCTTACCCAAACTACTGAGTAATCCAACTAATAAATCTTGTTGGGCAATATCTGTCCCCACATCATTCAGCTTTTTAGCAATTAACGGTTGTTGTCCTCGACCGCGAATTAACAGAGTCTCAGCGGGAATAGTTTCTTGTTTGACTGTGCCTTGGGAGTCAGGGTAAACAAGCGCGATCGCACTAGCAGATACTAAGTTATTCTTTTTACCTACTGCCACTGTTTTCGTTACTAAAACAGTACCAGCTGGGAGTGCCACCGTGCCATCTGTGGCTGTGAGAGGTTTGGTTAACTCGATAGCAAAGCGATCGCTCTTATTATTCCCTCCCTGATCCCAAATCATTGGCATGATAATTCTACCTGGAGCAGATGTACCCAGTGCTACCTCTTTAGTTTCATTTACATTGAGATTGGCTAGAGCTACAGGGGTGCGATTGAGGATACCTACCATTCCTGGAGTCAAGTTATCAGTTTTACTGTCAGTGCTTTTGGAGCCAATTAAAACTGTTTGAATACCAGGGTCTTCGGGAGTGGAAATGGATGCCCTAGCTGTTGGTTTCAAGCCTGTTGGAGTTTGAGTGTTCACAGCAACTTCTGACTGAGTTTCAGCTGCTTTAGAGTTACCGATTTGCGACTGTCCCAGGCTAGCTAGTTGGCTCCACTGCTGGAAAGGATCGACATTACTTTCAGGCTGTCGTATTGGTGATGAAGCTTGATAACTAACAGGATTTGGAGAAATATACCGCACTACTGGGGGCGCAGGTTGAGAAATTCTTACGGGAGTTATTGGTGTTATGCGTGATGCAGGAGTTGTGCGCGGTGAAAAAGTCTGAGGTGCTGTACTTTGAGGTTGAGATGGCGTTGCTTTGGGTTTATTTTGTAGAGTTGGACTTGGGGATTTAGCAGCAATAGGTTCCACTTTAAGTTGTTGCCGTTGGTCTTGAAAGGCTAATCTGCTTTTCAGTTCGGCAGATTCATCTAAAACTGGTTCGCCTTTTGGAGATGTAGTAGGGGTTTGGACTACTTGTTTGACAGGAGGTTTCGGTTGGAGAAATCCAAACCAGATCAGTGCTACAGAGCCAATAATGATTCCCACTAAGGCAACTACTGAACCTAGTCGCACACTAGGTTTTTCTGCTAACGGTCGTTCTACTGCTCCTTCTGCATCTTGTTTCAAGCGATATTCTTCGGAAATGAGGTGATTTGCAGTAGGGTTATAACCTGCCAACAACTGCTCCTCTTCAGGGCTGATATCATCATCAGCAACCAAAGTGGCTTGGTTAGAGCGATGATTGCCGTTAGTACTGTTGAATTCCGACGAAAAATCAGCAGAGTTTTCGTTTAGGTAGTTAAATTCATGGTTTTGATTTGAATTGGTCATAATTCTACTTTTTTCCTTTAGCGTCGTTGTTGAGAATTGAACTCAACCATCTTGGTAATTTGCAGTCCAGACGATCGCACTTCATAAATTTTCTGTTCTACCAGGGGGGCATCTTTACCTAAAGGAGATCGGGGAATCTCCACTGCTTGGACGGTAAAGGTGCGGTTAAAAGGAATACGCTCATCTCTACCAGTAGTGCGGTCAACTAAGATGCGGGTAGCAATCATGTCTATTTCCCATTCCCCAGGTCGTACTGCTCTCGGTTCTGACAGATAGGAAATAATGGTGGTGCTACGCAGCTGACCTGAAAAGAAGGTAGTAGGAACTAATTCGGCAATCTTCGGTAGAGAAGCTTTGGCAAATTCCGGTTCTAGCAGCAGGGAAGCAAACCAAGTATTTGTGGGAATGCGTCCATTTCTACCAACTTGAATGCCTTGGTCTGGTTGATTAATGCCAGTGAGTTTGTCATCCCAGTTAAATGTTAGGGTTGTCCAGTCACTAACTACCTTTTGAATTACAGCTGGATAGCGCCAGTTGCGGTCTTGCTCAGAAATGTAGATTGTCTCACCATTTACCAACTGGGCAAAAGTCGTCTTGCGATCGGCAATTTTATTGACCCTGAAAGCGGTGAATAGAGTCAAAAAAAATATCAAACCGTTAAATGCAGTTAGGCAGATAAAGCAAACAGCCAGGAGGTTTTTGGCTTCTGGAAGTAATGGAGCTTGAAGTCTTTTAATTTGCAGAGTCATACCAAATTGGCATAAGTAGTATTGTTTGAAAATCCACCGAACAGCCTTGTGTTAAAGGTTTTTAATTCGTCTTGGAAAGTTCTGATGCCTGTTTTGAAAATATGGGACTAGGGACTGGGGACTAGGGACTAGGGATGAGGGTAAGTTAATTTTCATGCCCCCGTTGTGTGATTCATTACATAACCGTTTAGCTCGTTTAGCTTGAAAATAGGGGGCGTTGCTCAGTGGAAATATGAATTTGGATCGCGCACAGCCGCAGCGAAAAGTTTGAGCGCCGGAAGCCGGCGCTCAAAGCTTTTCAAGACAGAGGCGCAGAGAGTAAGAGTTGAGAAGAGTTGATTTTTGAATTTCATATTCAAATTCAGCAACGCCAAATAGCAAACAGGGAATAGGGGAATAAGGATTTTCATCCCTTGATTGTGGGATTTTCCCGTGATTGACTGTCTTGAAAAGTAACGCTCCTCCGTCGCTCTAAGCGTACCCCTGCGTGGAAGCAAGCTACGCGTAGCGTCTCTAAGAGTTGCTGTAGGCTTTACGCTGCGCTAACAAAGAGGCGGAAGTCGGCGCACCCTGCGGGATCTTGCTACAAACTTTCCGCAAAATCCAAAATCTAAAATCCAAAATTGGTATTACCCCCTACGGAGTAAAGCAATACTGGTTGCAGTTCCAATGGCACTGCTAAAAATATCAATTAAGCCTTTGACATTGGCAGAAATGCCGTTATAGATTGCCATTCCCCCACCTCCAGCTATCAATACCGCCAAAACTGGTGCAAAGATGCTCAGGAAACATAAAAATGCGACATCAGATGCTAATTCAGCACCCGACTTCACAAGCACGACGGCTGCTAAACCTACTAAAATGTTGTAACCAAGTTGAACACCAAACAAGGAAATAAACCCTGTTAGCCACGCCCAAATAGGACGACCTTGTAATGGCAGCAAAGATAAACCAACTGCGATCGGTGCAAATAGTGCTGTTAGCAACAGAGCAGCTTCCAAAATATTTACAAAGCCCCATTGCAGGGCATACAGGATAAAGCGAATGATGGGGATGGCAGTATCTCGAAACACACTACCTGGATCGTTGGCAAACTGAACAGCAGTACCGATTTGACCAGGTAAAGTTCTATTCCAAAGAAAACTAGCAAAATCTCGTAGTGGTTGAAGTGGAGATTTAGCTTGCTCTTCAGCTTTGGTAACAATTGCCTGTGCCTGGGCTTGCTTTGAGTTCCAGCATTCAACTAACTCTGTACCGACTTTTCCTTGACATTCGCTATAGAGGTTTTCTAGCTGTTGTCTAGCGATACTACTAATTGCCACATTGGTAATAGCATCTCGAAATGTTAGTTCACCAACTTGAAGCTGAAGAACGCTTTGCACTTGGTTGTAAGCAAAGCCTCGCATAACAGTAATTGTCTTCGCCAGCATATTGCCGTTGGCACCCAAAAAAATCATAATCACGATGGGCCAAACAAAGATTGATGCCAGTTCTGACCATGATTGCTTTTCAATGATTTCCTTGCCAGTGGTCAGCGCCACAAATAAGATGCTGGCGGCTCCCAAAGTGATGCCCAATTTAATCAAGCCAATCCATAATGCCGAACCGAGCGGATCTAAAGTAACTAGCCAGACGGTATTCCACGACTCAACTGTGGCGCGAGAAAGTTCTAAAGAACTGGAGATAATTTCTAGGGCATCGGATTCTCCGCCTGTTACCGGAAATGATTGAGCAATAATATGCATCATGAGTGTCAAAGCTACTGATTGGCACCAAGGGTAATGCCACCAGGCATGATCAATAAGCCTGCCTGTTGAGTGGCAGTATTACCTGCGGCAACACTCTTACGGCGATCGGCAGTATTGATGGCTGAAAGTTCCTTGGCTGTTTGAGCGGTTAAAGTGTTACTCAATGCCCTGTCAATGCGTGCTTGCTGGGCTTCAATAAGCATTCGCTCGTTGACGCGACTGGTAATGGCAGTCTGTTGGGATAGGTTTTGCAAAATCTGTTGGGTGACATCTAAACTTTGGGATTCCTCACCCAAGCTGACGCTTTCTTGAGTATCTTGTTGAGTAGCTTGCTTAATTTGAGCCATCTGACTTTGGGCTGTTTGGCTCAAAGTAGCCTGATTAGCGATCTCTGTGGCAACTGTTCTAGTAGCATATTTACCAAGGTCTTCACGGATACCATAAGAGCTTTGACCATTGGTTTTGTTCTCCAAAGTTTCAGACAGCACCGCACTAGGGTCATTGTTGGCAGAACCGTTCATGATTCCTGCCAAAACTTTGTTTAAATCTGGAATTTGAATTGCACCCAAGGCAGAATTGAGCAAATTGTCAAGAGGATTAAATAGTTCATTTTGAGCGAAATTTTTGACATCTCCCACAAAATCATTGATTTGAGATGCTGTGTCTGAAGTGAAAATACTACTACCAGTAGTTTTATTACTAACAGCAGCAGCTACCGGATCTCGACCGTTGTCTTGAGTGCGAGCAAGGGCTGGACTGGCGATAGAACCAAGTTCAAAAATTAGAATTAGTGCTATCAATCTGATAAAGGTAAGTTTAGATTTCATGATTCACCTTCCTTAATGCAGTTTTTAGATATATCAACTTGCAATCAGCCTACTTTCAGCCTGTTGGCCATCGTTACTCTCTTGGCGATCGCTTTCTTGTTGCAGAGATGCTCCGCTTTGGTGGATGTCCGCAGGACTTACGGCTGGATGTAGCCAATCGCGCAATGCTATTTTTTGATGTATCTCTCGACCAATATGCTTAAAGCCTTTGTTTTCCTTCAAAGCAGGAATGTAAGCATCGGTAAACGCTCTTAGTCCTAACAGGTTGCCTTTGGGGGTATTTGGATACTGAGCCATCACCCGTTCTCGTGCTTCCCGTTCATCCTGGTTATTGGCAACACTGGCCAACATCATTTCGCCAGGGTAAAAGCGGGTACGCCAGAATCTACCACCTGTTTCTACTAGCCAGCAGGAATAAAGGTCGCTGGTACGGGGCAAAAATGCTTCAGTTGCATTTTGACTGATAATATTGACGGGATAGCCCAGATATCTTTGGAAAGAAGTAACACCGCTACTGGTAATACGTCCGGTAATCCGGTAAGTCATGTTCTGCATAATTTGAGCGCCTGTCGAACACTCGCAAATGGTATCCGGGTCTTGGGACAACAGCAGAACAGCAATGCCTTCTTTCCTTCCCGTGGCACAAGTTTCGCCTATAATCTGGGCAAAGCCATCTTTACGTAATAATACGGAAAGCTCATCGCCAATAAACAAACTCTTGGGATGGGATAGGGCGTTACGGATACAGGCACTATGGGCGTTAATTGCCATCAAGTAAGCATCCTGTTCGTTACTCAATCCACTGAGGGCAAAGAATTTAATCGCCGGTAATGGGGAAAAAGTGCTGGGACGAGCGATCGCTTTCCCCAACCTAGATGCTAGTAAAGCGCTAACCTGATTTTGGATTTGGTTGAGTGCCTGTCGGTCAATCTCTTCAAAGGATCTCAGATTAAGGCGCTCTCTAGTGCAGAACTTGACGAAATCTGGTAGCGTGGGTATCTGCTGCCATTCTGGTGAAAGCCAGCCCATCTCAAAGGCTCGGTTGTAGCGAGTAATAATTTCTGGGTCTTTTAAAAATACGTCCAAAGCTTTGACTAGCAAGGCATCAACCCGTTGAGCTAGATGGGGGTTTTTGACTTTACCCATTGCGATCGCTGTTAATGCTTTGCGAATAAAGTCCTTCCAAGATTCCATGCGCCGTTCCCGTTCTGACTTGTCGAACCGTCGCAAATCTGGCGGTTCCAGTAGGTTACTGCTGCCACTGGAAATATCGTAATATGCTCCTTGTTCGCCCAAAAGTTCAATTGCCGTCTTGAAAGTGCTGTTACCACTAGCAGAGATATCCATACCAACAACGGGAATATTGTTAGCTAATGCCTCTAGAGCAAAGCGCCATCCCAAAACGCTCTTTCCTGAGCCAGAAGTACCTGTAATTAGAGCGCGTCCAATCTGCTGGTGAAATAAATCTACATAAATAGGCTTGCCACCACGGCTGGTAAGGAATTCCACACCTTGTTTATCAATGTCCTTCGGGACAGTTAGGGGCATGATTCCAGCCACAGTATGAGTATCTAAAGTTATTCTGCGCTCGCTGAGATTGCCTCCATGCAGCAACCATTTGCAGGTAATCGGCAGGGTTTGCAGCCAAATTTCCCAAGCAATATTACGCTCTCGAATTACTTTGGCAGTCTCAAAACTGTTAGCCAATAAGTTGCAAGCGTGGGTTAACTCTTGGGCACTGTGGCGGTAAACTAGAAATACAGGTGCACAGTGCAACGCTTTCGTGCCTTCGTAAAGTCGTCGCTGGGCTTCAAAGGATTCCTCCTGTTTGATTTCCGCTCCAACGTCCCGTCCCTGTCCTTTGGTGATGGCTAAAGTGCGGGCTGTTTTGGATTGTTTTGCTTGACGCGCTAGGTTGTCTTGGATGAAGAAGTCATTGCTGCGGCTAATTTCAATCCAAGCTTCTGTATCGTGGACGTAGCTGGAAGCAAGGATTTTCCAGACCCACTTTAGCTGCTCTTGGGCATTAGACCAACCGACGGGGGGATCTGCTACGACCATGACTCCACAAACTTTGCTTTTACCTGTGAGGTAAACTCGGTCATTATCTCCCCGATGTTCGGGACAAGCGGAACGTCCCTGTTGTCCTTCAATCAATAATGTACAGATGTGTTTATCGGTGGTTAGGGTTTCTGTTAACTCCAGTCCCGTCTCAGTCTCCTTCAGTGTAATGACTTGGGAAATAGGAGGTGCTGCACCCTCATTAAATCGATTCCAAAGCCACTGCCACAAATCTGTAGCACTGCAAGGCGTTACTTCTAAGCCAATTTTGGTATTGAGCAGCAATTCCCACTGGATAAACCCTTGCTGAAATCCTTGCAGTAAGAGCTTTTTGAAAAACTCCTCTTGGTAAATGCGTTTATTCCCTGTAATCAATTCAACTGCCCAAGAGCCGAATTTTCTGCATTTTTCAATCAGTCCACCCACAAAATCCTTTTGCTGTGAACCAGCTTCATCATCGCTCGTCCAAGTACAGAAGGCGATTTGGTTCCAGATTTGGCGAGAACCTGCTTCCTTGAGTTGTTCCACCCGCAATTGCTCGTTGCGAAGCAGCACAGAAACTGGTTTCAAGTGGCAATCGTCTGCTAAGGCAGTAAGCGGGGTTTGGCGTTTGTGGGGTACTCCCTTGGTAGAGCCTGTCTGTAGGGGATATGACTCAGTATCATCACTATAACAGCCTGTACAAAAGGTAATTTTTTCACCGGGGGGTAGTTCTTTCAAACCCTCTTCGATAGAGTGGGCAAATTCGCTGACTTCATTTTCATGCAGTATGTCATGCAGTCCAGCGATGCGAAACCCAAACACGAGTTGATACTGAGAGTTGCCTTTATCTAATAACAGGGCAGCCACTTCACGATCATCCTTTTTAATTTCTGCAATACAGCAGATGTTTACCTCATTTTGGAAGGGCATGAGCTTACTTTTGCCTCCATATTGATTCGGTACAATCAGTGGCTTGAATCGGATTTGCACTTGCGAGTCTGCATAGCGCCGACGCACCCACCAGGGTCGATATTCGGGAATCGGTGAGATGTAAATGCTGTTACTATTGCACCACTCTGTTCCTGGTGGATTACGCCATCGATCTAAAAACTGATGGGGCTGTTTGCCTGTGAGAATCCACCAACTGATAATTAGCCAGAACGAGGTGGCAAAGAACCAACCCATACCTAAACTGAGTAAACCATTGGTGAGAACATAGCAAACTACAATGATGGCAATCCAAGGAACTAACTGTTCAGCCGGAATTGGCCCAATGCTGGCTTGCTTGCCCAGAATCCGATTGACTTTGATGAATTCTCGATTGTCTTGTGCCATATTTGTGTAATTCTCTGGTGCTGCATTAATAGTCTGTCAACCAAGAAGTGACAAGTGAAGATAAGCGGGAGAATAGGACTTTTATTCTTGTCATGAACCTCTCAAAGTTGTCTTGACGAACTATTAGCAGAATTTTTCATTATTTCCAATTTTTCTCGATAACTGACACCGCCTAAAAATTATGAGCAATATGTTATGAATGTGCTATCTGTGAGAGCCATATTTAACAAGAAATAATTCAGGAGTCATGAGTCAGAAGTATGCTGAATTCTGTAGGAGTGGTGGATGAATAAATGGTGAAAAACTACACTAAATTTGTATAAGCTGTCGCGTCTTTACTTTTCCAAAACATTCTCAATATATCAATAGTTACGGTTTTCAAAAAGTGCAAATTGTAGGTGCGACAGCTTATTGAGTGGTCAAATTTCGTGGTGGCGAGTCTAAGAGGAAAGTGAGGCTACTTAGTAGTTAACAGATACCAACTGCGGGGGCTGCCGTTGCGACTTTCCGCGTTCATCCCCCACTGATGAATTCTGACGAATATTTTCTGACTTCTGAATTCTTATTTAGTGGGTATAAAATTCAAGTTGGGTTTAGTTTATGGCTGTTGTTCCTGTGCCATTACCGACAAATATGAAAGTGATGACATCAATGGCAATTACGATGGAGAACGCTAGACCAACTTGAGTAACAATCGGCCGCCAGTCGTTACCTTGCTGTGCTTGGTTATAGGCAAATAGAGAAGCAGCAGCAACCAGCAGCAAGAATGCACCTCGGATGAGGTTAAATGTTAAACCAACAACGTTTGTATCCAAAGTGCTAGTGGAACCACCTCCTGCTTGGGAACTTTGTTGAGCTAGATTGTTGAAGAAGCTTTCTAACCCGCTTAAGAAAATAGCTTGGGCTGGAGTTGTAAAGGTATCGAGTAAAGCAGTAACAGTTATAATTGCGGCAACAATATGCCAGAAACGAATTTTTCTACCTAAATACTTTTCTAGAATTGGTACTGTCCGAATTATGTACCCAATACTCAAGAAAACAATGGTGGCACATCCCAAAATACTGACGAATATGGGTTTGGTAGCTAATAAATAAATTCCAATCGCAAGACATAGTAAAATGAAAAGTAAGTCAGTGCGGTTGATTTTCAGGTTTCTCAAGTTGGTTGAAAATTTACGAGATGACAGCAGTTTTAACTTAGAAATGTGAGATTTTGTGTTGTTCATTTTTCTCTTCTCGTTTGTAGAATTAAACTTGCATTTCTGGTTTGCTGGCTTTTCTTTGAGTTTGTTTCTGGCGTTGTTTTGCAGTATCTTTATCAGTCTGGGCTTGGGTAGAGCGAGTTGATTGCTGATTGCCCAGTAGCGCTTCTATCTCACGCAGGGGAATGCTGCACTGCAAAATCTCCGGGGGTTGCCCTGGTACTAAAACGGCATCAAGTACTTGTTCATC
The DNA here is from genome assembly GCF_014222165.1 of Nostoc sp. 2RC. Taxonomy (NCBI): domain Bacteria; kingdom Bacillati; phylum Cyanobacteriota; class Cyanophyceae; order Nostocales; family Nostocaceae; genus Nostoc; species Nostoc sp. 2RC. The sequence continues at coordinate 28,993 of NZ_JACKZU010000013.1, read as the reverse complement.
GTTACTATTAGGGTTAAATCCTTGAAGTAGCCGTGTACCATTGGGCAGTTTCACGACTTCAAACTCGTACTTGACTTTGCCCTTTTCAGTCCAGGTGAATGTCGGTTCATCGTCGCTGTTAAATCGGTTAGGTAGTTGTTCTTGAAATTTTTGAATTAATGCTTGGGTACTGGCTTTGAGGGAGTATTCTTCTTTCGACTGTGGTAATTTGCAGATGCCAGTCTTTTCATCAGGGGTGAGATTGTCTTGTGCGATCGCCCACTGTCCCTGAGTGCGAGTACCAGCAAAGAGTGTTTCACCTTGGGTATTTTCTAAAGCGATCGCTACCTGTTTGTCTTGTGCTTCTACCCATAAAGTTTTGTTACTGGAAATGGCGATACCTGCTTGGGGTGATTGGTCAAATAACTCACCAGCAACTTTGGCAAACCCCATTAAAGCATCAGCACAGGCAGCTTGTTGTTGCTGTGCTTGGCGTTTTGTCAGATGTTCTAAAATGTCAACATCTGCTGGCAGCTGGTTAGCAGAGTTAGGTTGGACAATATCTGCATTAGTTTCTGACTCAACATCAGAACTGCTTTGTTGTGCTGCCATCTGTTTTTCCAATCGGCTAACTACCATTTCTAAACGGTCAAGTCGTTTGGAAAGAACTTTCAGGTAGGCTTCAATTTGGTCAAGCTGTTCGCTGACGCTGGCATCCTTATTTAATTCAAATGGTTGTGATTGGTATTTGGGGTCTAGCTTGTCACCAAGATTGTCTACTTTAGAGCCGATTTTGGTAGCAGCTACAGCCAGTGGATTGTCTGCGGTTGATTCTTCAGATACAGTTTGAAAATCTTGAGACTTTTGAGACTCTGGTAAGTCCGGCTTTGCTTCTTGCAAACGACTGGCTATGTTATCTACGCGGTCATTCTGCTGTTGCAGTTCTTTGAGAATTCGTTCAAGCCGCTTTTCATCAGCCTCGGCTGCTAGCTGTTCCAAAACACCTTGTCCCACAGCAATTCCCAGAGATGCCAGTTGTCCAGCTAGTCCTGCTAAATTCACCCCATTCACTTCTCGCCCATTGGTGGCAGCTGTGGCACTTAAACGCGAAGCTTCGTCTAGAGGTTCTCTGGATTTGGAGTTTTTGGCCGCAGTTTTATTGGTATTAACTCTGTTCTGAGTTTTAGAGGATGTTTTAGGCTGAGAATTACTTTGGGTTTTAGTTGAAGTTTTGGCTTGAGTTTTAGTTTGGGCTGCACTAACAGGACTAACAGATGGTTCGTCTTCTTCACCTAAGTCATCTAAGTCGTCAAGTTTAGTGTTGAAATCATCATTTAATAGGTCGTCTAGTTCGTCGTTTATATCATCTTTTTCTTCATCTAAATCGAGTAGGTCATCTTCTAATTCATCATCGAGATCGTCTAGTTCTGTTTCAGCAAAACCGCAAATTTCAGCAATGTTAGAAGGGGTGAAGTAGTTTTCATCTTTGCTAGTAATTCCTTCGAGGTTTTTAATCAGGTACTTACCACTGGTTCTGTGGTTGGGATCGCTGGTGAGGTAGAAGCGATAGCCTCTAATCTCGTCATCATCCCCACCTCCAACGCAGAGTTCTACTGTGATGGGGGCTTTACCTGATTCCTGGCTGTAATTTTCTACATAGGCTTTAAAGTCTTCGTGGGACTGGATAGAATCATCCTGAATTGAGGATGCGATCGCTTTATCTAATGTGTTTTCAATATGGCGGAGTTTGCGGCGATCTGTCAGGTTTTCCCATGAGCGATTTTGAGAATTTTGTCTTTGCTTAGGTTTGGTCAGTGTTTTGGTAGCCATAGGTACTCAAAGCTGATTGCCTTAAGAGTTAGCCTAACAAGGCTTGATCTGGAAACAGCTAGACCAAATGGCGATTTATAAGTTGTCCAGTTGGCTAGTTTCCATACCAGAAATTAGTTATCCTGCTCAAGCATCCAATTAATTAATACGGCGTTGCTGAATGAAGGGATGAATTGATTTATGTAGGTACAATTTGATACTTCAAGTAATGAAGTAATAATTTAATTGAGTACCTCAGCATTTGTTCTGATTTAGAATAGCATAAAGTTTTTCGATGAAGACGAGCGAGATAATGACGTAACCGAGTATTCTCGTTTTCCACTCGCGTCATATATGTTTTACTCACAATTTGGTCTCCATCGGGTATAAAACTTGGGTAAACTTTCCAACCATCGGTCACATAAAAATAGCTTTTCCACTGTTCAACAATTTCCCACAATGGCTCAAAGGTTTCAGCACTATGGTCTCCTAAAACCCAAGCTAAAATTCCTTGAGTAAAGTGATTTACTGCTGTCCACAGCCACCCAACAGTTTTTTTTGAACCTATAAATGTTTCTAATTCATCTAGTTCTCCAACTTCTGGTACAGTATCGTCTTTTGGTACGTCCGGTAGCTTTTCTCCTAGTTGTTTGACCCAATAAATAATAGTAGTATGATGAACACCTTTAACCCGTTCAATACCGCGGAAACCCATACCATTAAGGTACATTTTTAAACATTCTTGTTTTAGCTCCTCTGAGTATCCTTTCGGTGGATTGTACACGTCAATAAATTGGCGTTAGCGAAGCGGGGCGGAACGCACGTCGCAGTTAGTGCAAATGTGATGAGAGTTTACCTCTTCGCTTTCCGTTTTTGCGAATTTTCATAGATCCGCAGTATGGACATTGCACAGTACATAACCTCAATTCATCCCTTTATTATGCAACGCCATTAATACTTATTTATAGCGATGGTATAAATATACAATACTTAATCAGCGACACTTTCAAGCAGTCTATACTTGAAACTATATTATCTGTGCTGGTTGCTGTACAGAGTTTATGATCATTCCTGAATAGGAGATAGAAATAAATTAATCATCAGACCAAAAATAGCCTTTTTCTCCGGTTCCTCCACCCTTCCATTCCACAGGTTCATTTGTAGCTTTGACATAAAAAGTGATTCGGTCAGGGCGTTCGGAACAACGTTCCCAACTTTCTATTATTCCTTGTCGATAAGACTGCTGATTTTTACTTTCATGCAAAGCAAGATATTGAGCAGTGTTAGGATGACGTTCAGCTATCTTCCAATGACCGCTTTTGAAATACCCGTTCTCTAAATCTTCGACATTAAGATTGTTGTGGCAAATTAGATGAATTCCTAAAACTTTTGGCATTCTAATTATTACTGTTTTCGTGTGTTATATATTATAAGTGTAGCAAGTGAATTACTATAGATGGCAGATTTGCACCGTTAGTTAAACTTTACATTCTTAGCCCGACTGCGATCGCATGATTGCACTGCGCTCCGGACAATCGCTACTCACAAAACTTCTCCCGTCGTTATGCTGATATTTTCTCAACTGAAACTTGGTGCATAATTTGCTGTTTCAAAGAATCTGTTACAACTAATGTAATAGTTTCCCAATCCTATTGTGTCGATATTTACCCAAACAATTCGCGTAACACTTATCGGTTGGAAATAAACTCTTCACTAAAAAACTCATGTATACTATGCTGTTATCGGATTAGACAGGGTACGGATTGCGGGAGTAACATAAGGGATGCTTACTGGCAAGATAAAGTAAAGGCTGACCGCCTTGGAAGACTTGTAGTGCTAATAGAAGCATTCATAGAATTGATAGTTATTGTAAATAGGCATCAAATTGTATGTATGAAACTTTTATTGACCTTGATGAATTGATAATACGTTGCCGGGATAAGCAAGCTAAAAAGTTTATCCAGGAAGCTGTCGCTTGTTATAGAGCCGGAGCATTTCGCTCTTGCATAGTTGCAACATGGAATGCAGTAGTATTTGATTTTCTTCATAAATTGAGAGAATTAGAGCTACTAGAAAATGGTGAAGCATCTAATTTATTAAAACAATTTGAAAAAATAAGTTCAGAATCAAAAGTCAGGGAGTTATGGCAATTTGAGTCTGATATTCCAAAATGGGCACTCGAAAAATTTGAACTTATTTCACCCGTAGAACAAGCAGATGTAAAAAGGCTTTTTGAAGATAGGAGTCGATGTGCCCATCCCTCTATGACATCTCTAGAAGAACCATTTGAAGCTACAGCAGAACTTGCACGCTATCACTTGAGAAGTGCAGTAATGCATCTTTTACAGCGTCCACCTGTTCAAGGTCGTTCCGCTCTTAATCAAATTTGGCAAGCTATAAAATCTGAGTATTTTCCTAAAGATACAGAAGGTGCAGTGAGTTCTCTTCATAAAGGCCCACTAGCTCGTGCGCGTTTTAGCTTAATAAAAGATATTGTTATCGGATTAACTAAAAGCCTTTTAAATGAAGAAGTACCAGAAGATGAAAGAGAACGCCAATTTTCCGCACTTAATGCTGTATCAAAAATGTATTATAAGGAAACCGGAGAAATATTAAATGCTCAATTATCTAATATTATTCTCAGAATAGTTGATACAAGCTGGGATAAAGTAATTATTTACCTTGACAATGTAACAGCTTGGGAAAGTATCAGTGAACCATGTCAGATCAAAGCAAGAACCTTCATTGAAAGGCTGAATATATATGAAGAGAAATCAAGCTATATAAATAAATTGTCAATTGAAAAAATTAACATATTAGTAAAAGCATCTCGTATAGATTTCCTTACAGATGCAGTCATTAGTAAACTTCAAATACCTTTCAAGGATTTGCTATCCCTAAAAAAGCTTTGTCAAAATAAGCAGTTTAATGAAAATATTGTTAATCCTATTTTAAAAACATTTGTTCCACAAGCATCTTTTAATGAATTAATAACAATACTTACTGATGAGAATAAATCACTTAATGAAGAAATGGAGTTTTATTTAAAGGAAAAAATAAAGGAAACTTCAGTAAAACGTATACTTTCAGTTATACAAAGAACTCAAAATGATAAGATAAACCACTTGATTGAAACCTTTTTTAAAGAAAAGATTAGCACAGCTTCGTTGGATGAATTAATTTTAATTAGAGAATATTTCATGGATGAATTGGAAGACCAGGATAAAGAGGTAATCGAATTAAATAACATAATAGATATTTCTGTAAATAGACTCATAAAAGAATGTTCTTTTGAACAGATTGACAAACTCTGGGAAATAAAATCAAACTACCCTGACCTACTAATTGATGAACATATTAACTTTTTACTTCAAACAAATGTTTCAAATATAGTAGATCAATTTATGAAATCTGGCACTTTTGCAAGTGCTAAATCTAATGCTTGCCTAATATCTAAAGTTGTTGATTTCTTGAAACCTGTACACTGGAATTACATTCTCGAAGCTTTTTGTACAAATAATCAAATATATGACTCATATGGTTGTCCAGATATCTTTATATCTTTGTTTAATCAATCTATAGAAATCACCGGAACTGTACAGCCTTACTGGTTCTCTTTCAGAGAAAAACTCAATGGTTTAAATGGAGTGGATATCAATAGACTAAAACAAGTCATTGATTCCTATCAAGCAAGAGAGTAGAGTCATTGTCACCAGATGAATATCTGAGCTTAATATTACAGGTTGATCGTAATAAATTATTATCGCAGTATGCTTTGAATCATAATATGAGAAAAATTTTGAACCATAAAGCGAGAAAAAGTTAACGCAATTTCGGGCTTTCTCACCAATCACAACATCAAACTTTGAATCAAATCATGAGATAGAGTTGAAATTCTGAAGCATAATTAAAGAATGAGTTGAAAAAACACAAAGAGACAAAACTTGGACAAAAAATCTCAGAAAAAATTGCTCTAACTTAAACTTTCAATTCAAAATATGGTTCAAAACTCCAAGATATGCTTCACTTAAAACCATGACTCTGTAGTTTTTTCTTGCGGACTGAAAGCCTGAAACAGTCTCCTGGGAAGGAGAAAGACCTCATGACAGACGATGAATTTGACCATTGGTGTAGGCAACAGCAACTAACGGCATCCTGCAAAGACTTAATCGCCGCAATTCGCGCTGCCCCACCTTCTCGCAGAGTACAAGGACGCGCCAAAAACGTTAGTGGAGTTTACCCTAGCCGTAAAATGGGTCAAACCATTCAATTTGAGAGCCACACAGTAGAACTGTGGGCGATTTATCAAATGGAACATGACCCCCAGGTGTTAGAGTTCTACGACCAACCACCGCCATTTAAAATTCAGTACCAAAACCAAAACGGGCGAAAAATAGGTCATTATCATACACCAGACTTCTTCCTACTGCGTCCAAGTGGTGCAGTCTGGGAAGAATGGAAAACCGAAACCGAATTAAAACGACTAGCCCAAAAATACCCTTCACGCTACCAAAAAACTGAAACTGGTCATTGGCACTGCCCACCAGGAGAAGCTTACGCCGCATCTTATGGACTCAAATACCATGTTCGCACTGATACCGAACTAAATCCCATATTCACTCAGAACCTAATGTTTTTAGAAGACTACTTTAGGTTCACTGCCAATATCCCCCACTCCATTACAGAACAAATACTAGCAGCAGTTCAAGCCACCCCAGGAACAACCATAGCCGCCACACTTGCAAGCATACCTGGAGTGCGTGCTAACGATATTTACGCCATGATTGCCACAGAGCAACTCTACGTAGACTTGTATGCAGTCCCCCTAGTGGAGCATTGGCGAGTTCAATTATGGGCAGACCAACAAACTCATACTGCTCATACACATTTAGCCATAGGGACAACTGGGCATCATCAAAAAATCACCTCTGCCACAACACTTTTGCCCAATACCTTATTAGTCTGGGACGCACAACTTTGGACTTTAGTTAACTTGGGCGAGAAGACAACCACACTTTTACCCGAAGTTGGGCAACCAATGCAATTGCCCACAGCATTTTTTCTGCAATTATTTGATAGCGGCACTATCACCATTCATACTTCAGAAACACACACAACCATCAATGAAAAAGTGCGTGAATTGATGGATGCTGCCTCGCCTACGGATCTACAAAGAGCCAATCACAGATTTCATCTAGTACAAGCATATTTCCAGCACCGCACAGACATATATAAGGACATACCTCAAAGCACCTTGTCTCGATGGGTCAAACAGTTTCGTGAAGCCGAAGCCACTTTTGGTTGCGGTTATGTTGGGTTGCTCCCACGTACAAATAATAGAGGAAATCGCCTACCCAAAGCACCAACAGATGCCAGCGTTTTACTAGATCAATTTATTACCGAACACTTCGAGACACCAAGACAAGCTCCAGCCGCTTCCGTTTATCGTGCCTATACAAGAGCCTGCGAAAGAGCCAACATCCCCCCATTGAGTCAGCGCACATTTTATACTCGGCTAAAAAAGCGTCCCATCCATGAGCAGACTTTAAAACGTCAGGGAGCAAAAGCTGCATACGCAACCGAACCGATTGTTTTAGAACTAGCTAAAACTACACCCCGGCACGGAGACCGCCCCTTTGCTATCTGCCATCTTGACCACACCCAACTCGACATTGAATTACGCTCTCAAGTAACTGGTCGGAACTTAGGACGACCTTGGCTGACATTACTGATTGATGCCTACTCCCGTCGAATCTTAGCAGTTTATCTCACCTTTGACCCACCTTCTTACAGGTCTTGCATGATGGCACTACGGTTGTGTGTCCAGCGTGAGGGTCGTTTTCCCCAATCCGTAGTTGTAGATGGCGGCAAGGAATTTCATAGCGTTTACTTTGATACCTTATTAGCACGTTACCACTGCATCAAAAAGACAAGACCCGGAGGTAAACCCCGTTTTGGCTCAGTAGTTGAACGATTATTTGGCACAACCAATACAGAATTTATCTTTAACTTACTCGGCAACACCCAAGCCAGTAAACAACCGCGCCAATTGACCAAAGTTGTTGACCCCAAACAACTTGCCGTTTGGACATTGGCAGATTTATATACCTACCTGTGTGAGTGGGCATACACCATTTATGACACAAGCGTACATGATTCCTTGGGTGAGACACCATTACAAGTTTATACCGACGCTATTGCTGCCACTGGGGAGAGGGAACACCGACGCATTGCATACAACGAAGACTTCCTCATGGCAACACGCCCTAGCACACCCAAAGGCAACGCTAAAGTCCAGCCGGGACAGGGAATTAAAGTCAATTATCTTTATTACTGGAACGATGCTTTCCGCAATCCGGTTGTCGAAAAAACCAAAGTCAGTGTGCGCTATGACCCTTTTGATATGGGTGTAGCTTATGCTTACCTGGAGGGAAGATGGGTCAAATGTATCTCCCAGTATTACAGCACCTTTGCCGGACGCACAGAGAAAGAAGTGCTATTAGCTGCCCAAGAAATTAGACAACAAGATAAGCGTAATGCTGTGAGTACAAATATCTCTGCCAAACGCCTAGCAGACTTCATCGCGGCGGTGCAAGAACATGAAACCTTGCTCATGCAACGATTGCGGGATTTGGAAGCGGTTGGGGTGCTGGAAAATTTAACACCCGATATTTTATGTGTACCCCAGTTTCCAAGAGTCAGCACTCTTGAGACTGAGATGGAAGCACAAAGTCAAGATGACGAACAATTGCCACCACTGCAAAACAACGTTGAACTGTTGGATCTCACACGACTGCCGATACTGGGGGAATACCGTTAATGGACAAATTTTTAACCGGCAATCTTAACGGCGAAATACAGTCGAAACTGACTCAGTTTAAGGAGTATGCAGTTTTACATCCTCAGTTAGCACGGGTAGATATGCTGTTGATGCGTGCGATTCGAGAACCCGCCGGATTTGCTCATGTGTTGGTGTATGGGCCAAGCGGTGTGGGCAAGACAACCATGATTCGCCAGATTGCTAAACGGTTAAATGAAAATGTAGCCGAACAGTTACCGGGTGTATCCAATTCCTTAAGCTATCGTAACGGCTCTGGGCCCCCAATACCGTTATTGCTGTTAGAAACACGACCACCGGATGGTGGAGTGTTTAATAGGGCAGATTACTACCGCACTGCACTGAAACTTTTGGGAGAACCATTCTATGAGCGGCGAATGCTGATAGATATTGACGCGGAACAAACCTGGGAGAAGAAAGGACGTGGGCGGACTAAAACAGCCCAATTTAATGATTCGCCTGAACTGCGTCACGCATTAGAAGAAGCGATGACCAAACGTGGAGTGCGGGCGGTGATTTTGGATGAAGCACAGCACTTAATGAAGATTGGGACTGGTGCAAGTGCTGGTAAGCTTTTAGACCAGTTGGACTGGATTAAGTCCATGACCAATGTTACGGGGGTGCTACACATTCTGATTGGGACTTATGAACTGCTGAATTTTCGTAATTTAAGTGGTCAAGCATCCCGGCGAGGACTGGATATTCATTTTCCGCGTTATTTGTATCAAAATGAACAAGACCGCCAGGATTTTCAAGCAGCATTATTGGCACTCCTAATGCAAGTACCTCTGAATGTTGATGTCAAAGAGTTGATGCAGCATTGGCTTTACTTTTATGAGCGTTCCATTGGTTGTGTTGGGGTACTCAAGGACTGGCTTATTCGAGCTGTGGCGGCGGCATTGCATGATGGTCACGATACTTTGAGTTTAGAACGACTGCATGAACATACGCTCACATTAGCCCAATGTGAACGTATGGCTTTGGATACCACTGAGGGAGAACAAAAACTCTCTTATATGGAAAGTCGCCGTGAACATTTGTGGCATTTGCTACAGATAGGTATGGGTTCGACCTCTGTACCAAAAGCGGCTGTGGATTTATCTAAGAAGGATAATGATGTAGTTGCATCGCCCCCAAAATCTGACAAACCACCGTCAAGAGCGAAACGAACTCGTAAAAAGCCTGTCAGGGAGAGCGATGATGAAACGACTTCTACAACACCAGATGAAACGTCTATAGAGCCAGCACCCAAGAAAAAACAAACTCGTAAGAAAACAAAACTTGCTGATTCTTCAATTAGTGAAGCACCACTAAAGACAAATATTATCGGCACTCCCACATTAGAAGAGAAGACACTAGATGAAAAAGCAACTCAACAGGAAATACCTAAAACCCCTAAAAAGTCTTCCCAACGTGTTGGGCAACGCAAACCCAAACGAGATACTGTAGGGCTTGAGTGAACATCCAAAAATTCAGTAGTAAACAGTTTTTATCCAGGACTGTGAACAAATTTCTCGTCCCTATCCAGATGGTGATAAGTTCGAGGCAATTGCTGTTTCTTTATATCCAATTTTACAACGGTATTTTCCAATTTGAAGATTACGTCTAAAAAGAAAAGCAGATTTAAAATGTTACTTACTAAATTTTATTAAAATATCTTTCATGTTTAGCAACATTTTACTGAAGAAAACAACTAAACTCAGTCAAAAATTAATACTAATTTTATTTGAAAAAATTATTCACTAATTGTTGGTAGAGACAGACTTCCGTAAGCATTAGGCGAATCAAAATGAACAGCAGCACCACCTTGAGGAAAGTGTTTCCGAGCTAAATAATGGCGGATTACTTGATGAATATCGTAAGCGTAACGAGCTACTTCTGGGATATTTTCATCTCTGATTCCAGAGTTTGATTGTTTTGATGTAACTTTGATAATAGACTTGAGTGATTTTAAGGTATCAACTAATTCTTGATATTGCTCATCTGGCAAGTCAGAAAATAACAAAGCTACTTCTTCAAGTTGTCCCATGTAAATTCGAGATAGAAGTTCGCAAGCTTTTGAAATTATGTTTAATTGTTCATCATTAACTTCTAGATTTACCATGTTTGTCCTTCACTAGGATAAAGTTTTTAACACCTTTAGAAATAGAATTGTTAACAATTTTAGGTTTTTATTTCCTTAAAAATAAACTATTTGGTTTGCTTTTGATGACAGCTTTGTTAGATGTTACCCAACGAACTTGAATCAAGGTATTCTAACATATTTATATCTTTTATATACCTTAACAGTCTAAGTATTCAGTCAGTTCTGAATTCTCTAATTCCTTTAAGAAACCAGTTAATGCAAATGGACATTTACAACTTAGTGCTGTTTCTATAGAATCAGCATTTAACTGATATTCTTGACAGAGAATATCAAATATATCTTTAGTTGTTAATTCTAGATTCTTATCTAATTCCCAAAGTCTTATTTCTATTACAATTGCCAGCTTCATACATGAACAATATATCAATAATTGTTATCTAATTTTAGATTTCACTCTCACACGTAAACTTTTTAAACACTTTTGTTGAACACCTACTACTGCTCAAACCAGTTGAAGTTAGAACTTGCCCCGTGTTTTCGTCGGTCAGCCTCAGCACAAGCTTTGCTATAAACCTCATCCCAACCACGAAGAAAATCTTTTTCATGAGATTCTAAATCCCCATACGGTATAGCCATTTCTCGTTCTAAAGCTTGTAATAATTCTTCAAAAGTCTGAAAATATCCAGGTTCGATTGAGATTGCTTCAAAGAAACTCAACCAATTATTTTTAAATTCTTGACGCAATAGTTGCAATGCTTCAACATTCATCTTCTTCAAAGATGGAGTCAGTGACAATCTCGCCATTTTTAACTCTTGAATAAATGCCTCAATATGCTGTTTTGCTTTTTTGTATTCAGGTGCTTGCTCCTCTAGCTGCAACGATGCCAAATAGCGAGCGCAAACTTGTTGATAATCCTCAACGGTCGGTACAACTGGTGATAACGCAGCTTCCACTCGTTCTATTAGTTCAGTTGCTCCGTTGCTGTCTGGGTTTGTATTGCCAAAAAATTTTTGACGGTAAACGGCACTAAGCCTTTCTACAACAGGTTTGATCCCCTCAGCAATCCTGACGTGGGTAGTTTCGTAGGGGGCTTTGTGGCCTCGCCCTCCTTTGGCTATTGGGTCAGTCATAAACTTGTTAACAGCTTACACTCGCTAAAATATAAACTTGTTAACATCTTTTGGGATAAACCTGTTAACAATTTTTAATTTTCCCTGGAATTGAAACTAAACCGTTTAGTTTGCCCCTGGTGTCAGCTACGCTATACCTACCCGTATTTACAAGCGCACCTGTGGAATATGGGATATTACGCCAAAGAAGTTGTTTTTCTACTTTGAAGCTGATTTTTGAAGCATAAAATGGTTAATGCTTTTTGAAGCATATCATGAGCTAAAAGTTTATTTTATGATTCAAATCACACGCAGTTTCAAAAATAATCGTAATTTAATAAAATTGGCCGTGCTATTTAAATAATTTTCTTTACCATTTTAGTTCAACTCTATATCCTGACTGCTAATATGGTGTCCATTATGTGATAACTCCTGTTTTCTGTGAAGTAATTGTTCCCTCTCTAAAATCATCGCTTCTAGCTCACTAGCACGTTCTTCTGAAAGTGGAAATATCTCCTCACCCGTTTGGAGATTGCCTCGACAAATCGTCCGCTTACCTTCATTTCGCACAATAAAATCACCACTGGGTTGCACATAAGCAGTCCAATGGCTACCAATTTTAAACTGCTCAATTTCATTACTTGCAGATTGATTGGCTTGTCGCTGTTCGTAGGTAGTAGCGATCGCTCCTACCAAATTATCATACATTTCCTTACGCCAGAGTTCACGGTGAATGGCTCGGAATTGCCCAGCAGTATCTAACTTTGGTTCTGATTCCGGTAATGGAACTTCTGGCAGATTGATTGACTCAGGATTAACCTTGAGGATAATACTAGAGCCATCTGGTTGCAAAGTAGCTGCAAATGTCGCACCAATCGGCAGTTTCGGACTATCAGGAGCAAAAGTACCTAAATTCTTACCATCAATCTGTAATATCGGTGTACCGTTGTAACGATAATGCTCTGGGTGTGATTCGGGTAACTCAAAAATTCCTACTTCCAAAGTAACGCTACGCTTTTTCCATTGCTTACTAGAAAAGTTTTCATTGGCGAAGTGATTGTATTTGATCCCCAACACTTTTATTTCATCAAACTGAAAATCCTGAAGCTGTTGACATACTTCCTCTGTAAATAGGTTATATGCCAAAGCACCAACACCTGAATCCTGACGTGATGTTGCCCAATTATGATCTGCTGGCGGGATAATTCTTAAATCCTTGGGTATATTAAGTTCATCTAAATCGTTAATATTTTCGCCAAATTTAGCTGCTAATTTATCAACTACTTTGGGGGATAAGTCTTTCAAAGCAAATTCAATTAAAGGTAATTGAGGATGAATAGTGGCATCAAATTTAATTCCCTTTTGTTCTAAAGATTCTTTCCATTTAATAGCACCTGCACCAAAAGGAACACTTAAAACATAAATATCCTGTGGTAATGCAACGCTTGGCAGTTCATAATCGTGCTGAAACGAAAACGTAATTTCCATCTGTTCTGCCAGCTTTAAACAGTCTTTGCGATGCCGATCTAATTCTGGACGGGTGTGTTGTGTGTGCCATAGTGCCGCCGCGCCTTCTCTGCGAGACGCTACGCATTGGCGAAGCTTGTCCGCAGGATTTACAAACCTCTCTTCTGGACTGGTGAATAATTCATCAATTTCCGCCCGATAGCTTTCGTAGAGCTTTCCTAGTTCCTCATTAAAGGCTTCTCTGTCATCTCCCACCCGTTCCTTAATTTCGTCTCTAGCTTGCTGAAACCTTGTTTTCAGTTCTTCTGCCCATTCCAAGGCATCTACAGATAGCGTTTCTTTGGGAAACAGGTAGCGAAACTCGTGCCTATCTCTGCTGCGAATGCGTGTTGGTTCCCATAAAGGATTGACTACAACTCTTGCAATGACGTTAATTGAGCCGGGAGCATCCGCAGGCATGGCAAAGGAGCGATAAAGCCGTTCATCTTTTTTAAAGTCAAAAAAGTAACTGGGGTGAGACTCTGACCATTTTTTGGCATCGGCGAGTAAATTTTCCCCACCTATTTCCTTGATATCTTCCAATCTTTCTGCACTTTTGGGCGAATCTACCTCAACCTGAAGTGCCTGAAATAGGCGGTTTAGTAGCTTCCTTTGTCGTCTGCCAAATCGCTCCACATTCTCACCGTCTTTGGGCATTGATGACTGTACGCGCCCAATGTTTGTTGCTACCAACCCTACTTTATTTTGACTGCTGGCAGCAGCAATCTCTGCTAAATTTTTGTATTTTAAGTTGCCTTCTTCGTCTGTAATTTCCGTATACGCCAGCTTAGGGCGTTGTTTAACTGGCTCAAATCGTCCCGGTTCACCTGTGCGGAGAGTTTCTTGAGCAATATTAGGCAGTTTACTGGCAGAACTGACCATTAATTGGTCGCCGTCAAAATCGGCTTGGTGGTATTCCTCGGCATCCTTGGGATGAATCCACACTACGTTGCGAGTTTTTTTCAATTCTGGGTCGTGGATGTTTTGGTAGAGGCGGATGTTGTCTGAGTTGACGATGGGGTAACGGGTGAGAATGACATCTCCTTCTGGTAGATGGGGTACACAGATTGTGCCACGAGTTAGGCGATCGCACGGCATTGCCATACCCGAATTATGGTTGTATCCTCCCTTAATCGCTAAATCGCGCCATTGATTGGCTATGTAATCGGTAGCAAACTTGCGGAATTTGGGGGTTTCAATCAATTGACCATATTTATCGCTGCCTAATAGGGAAATCCAGCGAGATTCCTGTGCTTGATTGTTAGCATTACCCTCAATTTCGTTAAAAGCTTCTTCTGACTGCTCTTGCTGCGATCGCTGTTGTTTGTCATATTGTTGGATGATGTATTTTGCTAACATCAAGGGATTGCGCTGCAACTCGGCAAGTTCTCTAGCTTTTTCTTCGGTGGGTTTACTCAAATCTTGTTTGACTGCTTCTTCTGAGTACCAAATAGTAAACTGCCAACTATTATCGTAGTTGGTAGCTTTGGCGTTACCTCGATTACCAATAACCGCTTGGGGAAACTCATAGTCACCGCAGGGTATTAAGTTTTTGAGTTCCGACTTTTTAATGCCTTTAATTGAGGAACGATCCATAACAATGTCGTAGCCTTTAGCATCAGTCAGATTCGCATCGGGTAGGAAAGTACCTTTGGACAAGAAGCTGGTTTTTGGGCACTGGGAATTATCTGGTTCAGCCCAATTACTCCTCCAGGCAAACCGAAATTGGAATGGACAATTCCCTTCTCCTCCCAATTGTTTGGCAAGTTGGGGCGAAATCTTGCCGTGACAGTCTCCTGTTTTATAATGAGCATACTGTGGATCTTCAAAGTCCACAATTTTAACTCGCAGCCCTGTAAAAGTTTCTGAGCCTTTGTAGCAATTACTAACTAGTAAAGAACCATAGCGACAGGCAGTATCAGGTTCTGTAGCGAAGAAGCGTCTAATTTTTTTATGCAGTGAACCATCAGCAAAGTAATAACTATTGCCAGAACTGAAAACTAACTTGCGTCGGATTCCATCCTGAAAGTTTCTTTGTCTTAAATGGTTGGCATCTGGATTTTTGCTGTCAATTTTAACCAGTAGTAGAGATTGTAAATCTTCTGCTTCAAACATCTGTTCGAGCAGAGAATTTTTAATGATTTCTGGTTCAGATAAATATCTCCCTTTACCATTGTTATACGACCCATCAAAGAGAGGTATGCTCAAACCAGAACCTTCTAAGACTCTAGTGGTTAAATCCATTACCAATCATCTATTAGATAGCTTATCTAGCAAGCATGAGACTCCAATATTCACCTTGGCACGAAATTACACTCGATAAAATCATCCAAGTGGATAATTTACTGATTTCATGGCAGACGGTATTTTATACGGTATTAGCTCTGCTAGATAACCCTCAATAAATAATAGTTGACAATATAGACACAATCTGAATTCAAAGCGATCGCTATTTCAATCACCCAGCTGACTTGCTTGTATTTTGTCCAGTTCTCTAAAAAATAAAAAATTGACTTCCAACAAAAGCTGTATTTCGTCAAGCACGAATACTTGACCGACTCTCTAGCAGGCTTCCGAGAAAGTTAAATACCTGAACAGCACTTTTAATCGTATTATCCTTTGTCCACTGTATTGCTCAAGTTACCCCATTTTGAAGCTACCACTATATTTTATGAGTAAAAGAATTCAACGGCTAGAAGATGGTTTATTAGTAATGCTTTATGACGATGACCCAGATTCACCAGGAGATGAGTTGATCGTTCCTTCTGATGATATATCCCAAGATGAGCATTACCCCGAATATGCTCATCTCAAACCTGGTGAAAGCATAATAATTAAGGAAAATCCTATCAAACCTACATCAGGTTATTATTATCCAAGTGAATATGAAGATTTAGATGAATTCCTCAATAGCGATCCTGGAGCAATTGATAGACTAGGTGATGAAAGTTCAACTATTCGTGGTTGGCGTCCACCTGAACCAGATGAATCTTGGTAAAACTTCCCTTAAGAGGCACGCATTAACAAGTTACTTTTTGGAATAACTGAAAGCTTTGATTATCAGTTTTTTTCATAAACTAGGTAAGTTATTTCAGTACAAATCATTAAGCTCGATTTCCCAAATTTTTTATGCTGATAACATTTTTGAATAAGCTGTTTGTACAGGTAAATAAACTGTAAAAATACTGCCTTTCCCGACAGTCGATGAAACAGAAATATTTCCCTGATGGGCTTCAACAATTTGACGAGACAAATATAATCCTAAACCGTTCCCCCGACGTTGATGCTTACCCTGTCGAAAGCGATCGAATAAGAGTAATTGTTCTTCTGGATTCATGCCAATACCTGTATCCTCTACTTCAATCGTTACCCCTTGAAGAGTTGAATTGAGGCGAACTTCTACTGACCCAGCATCACTGAAACGAATGGCGTTACCAACTAAGTTAGTAATAAGTCGGCGTAGTTCCAGGCGATCGCCTCTAACCCTAGCTAAAGAAGCTTCAGTACCCTTTGTCAAGATAGCTTTGAGAGTTAACTGTTTAACATCAGCCAAAGGCATTAGTTCTTGCACTACTTGCTGACATAATTCCCACAGGTCAACCACAAAGAAATCCAAAGTTTTGGCTCCAGCTTCATACTGGTAAACTTCTAACAAGGTATCGACCATTGACAACAAATTTTGGTTACTCTGAGCCATTTGTTCTAAAGATTCACGCATTGCTGATAAGGTATTGCCAAAAACACCTCTTTGCAGCAACTTTAGGAATTGGTCAGCAGCTATCAACGGAGTTCGCAGGTCGTGAGTGAGACGGGTCACAAAATCTTCCCGTCGCTGAATGAAGAACAGTTGTTCGTCCATACTGTGTTTCAGTCTCAACAAAGCCCGCACCCTGGCCAGTAATTCTTTCTTATCTATCGGCTTGCGAATAAATTCATCTGCACCTGCATCTAAACCTTTGACGACACTTGATTTTTCAGAAGCTGTCACCAGCAAAATTGGGATAAAAGGTAAGTTTGAGTTGTGCTTAATTTGCCGGGTAACTTCATAGCCATCCATATCCGGCATCACCACATCTAGGAGTACCAAATCGGGAGGAGATTCGGCAATTTGTACCAATGCTTCAGCACCACTGTCGGCGATGGTGACGTTGTATCCCTTCAGCTTCAATGTGACTTGCAGCAAGCGGAGGCTGTCAGCTGAGTCATCCACCAACATAATTCTTTGGTTTCTTTCTTCTGAAGTTGTATTCCAAGAGAAAGTGTTCATAAAACGCCTTTGATAAACCTAATTACTTTTGAGTAGAAAAAAAGAGTAGTAAAGCTAAATTTCGTTGGCAAAAGTTTATTTTCAAGCGCCATGCTAACCACTACGCGGCGATGAAAATTCATCAGATTTTTCTCAAACTCAAGGCATTGGTCAACATAATTACTAATTCGTAAGTACGAATTGTTAATCTGGCTATGTTTATGTGTAAGAGCCAGGGTTCTCGGTTAGAGATAAGTTACATCCTCCTGTAAGTGTGATGTGGACACAAGTCAGAATAAACTGTGTTGGTTTCAGTCTAACTTCAGTACTTTTATATTTTTTTATACTTTAGGAAGATTTTTTCAGAGAATTTTCAGATTAAACGATGTCCATTTTGAACATTGGAGCTTTTTCAACAGCTAGTTGAGATATGTAGTCCTTGATATATAAACTTTTCAGCCAATACTGGAAAAACTACTGGTTTCAACCTGGATGAGGTTTAATAACATTGAAATGCCGCTTTGCATCTCAAAAGCCACATTTTGGCTGAATAGCTAAAATTTTTCGTCCAATGGAGTAATCCTTTCCTTCAAACCATATTCGATATTTAAAAAAGTATAGTTACCAAGCTGCTGAGGTAAATAATGGGAGATATTCGAGTAGCAATTATTGAAGACCACAGCTTAACGCGGATTGGGATGCGTAGTTCTCTCAACGAGCAAGAAGGTATTCAAGTCGTGGGTGATGAAGCTACAGCGTCCAATGGATTGAAACTGCTCCAAAGTACAAAACCAGACATAGCAATCATCGATATTGGCTTGCCGGATAGAGACGGAATATGGCTTGTGCAGCAGTTTCGGGAATCTATGGTGTCGGAAACAGCAGCACAGACAAAAGTAATGATGCTCACTTCCTTTGCCAAAGAGCAGATGGTACTGGCAGCGTTTGCAGCCGGGGCAGACTCTTACTGTGTGAAGACAATTAAGTTCGAGTTGTTGCTGGAAGCGCTGCATATCACCCATGGAGGTCAGTCGTGGATTGATCCAGCGATCGCTCGTATTGTTCTCAAGCATACTCGTACTGGAGCAGCGGCGACAGTAAAACCGAATGCTACTCAGACGGTAACTATCTCTGCAATTGACCCAGAGCAAGCAAGCATTCTGGAAGCAGATCCACTGACAAATCGGGAAATGCAAGTCTTGGAGTTAATTGTCCAAGGCTATAGCAATAAAGAGATTGCCCAGAAACTCTATCTCAGCTTGGGAAGTGTAAAAGTATATGTGCGTGGGATTTTGAACAAACTTTGTGCAAGCGATCGCACCCAAGCAGCTGTATTAGCGTTGCGGGCTGGTTTGCTCAATTGAAGTCACTGTACAGTTGCTTCTGTACAGTGGTTGGTTGTTGTGACTTTTCACAGGGCTTTTTGGTTTGTGCGATCGCCCTTTGAGCAGCTCCTATTACGCCACGTCTACAACGGGCGCAAACCGCGTAGGCGCAGCCCGCCGTAGGCATCGCTTCTGAAAGCACCTTTCCAAAGCCTGGTTTCTTCGTTATATATTCTCATTAATCGAATTTTAATGAGAAAATGAGCAAATGAAACCAAGTTCCTAAGTGGATTTTGAAGCTTACCGTGAAAATTTAGCTTGGGTTATTAACTTGAGAGTTAGGGATTGCCTCAATGACACGAGCTTGCGTTGTATACAGAGATTTTCCGCTACCACTCTCTAAGTCGAAATAAGTAGCAAATCGTCGTAGTTTCCCCGTCGTCAATTGCAACAAATAATCAAAGGCTTCCGCAGCTACTCGCTGGTTAATGCTCAAGGACTGACTATTGAGCAAGGCCATTTCTTCACAGGACAAGTTGTTGTCTGCCAACTCTTCTGGTTGTGGAACCAGTAGGTCGGGTTGCTGTACTGTTGGGGCAGGCAAGCGAAAGCAGCCTAAAGCCTCGAAATCATAGTCATTGGGGTTAGTAGACAGATGGGAACCTAACAGTACCTGACCACTGCGCTTGGAGTTACCACAATCCAAATGCCAAATGTGAGGGGCAGGGCGATGAGTGTTGTGCTGGAGTACTTGGGCAATTGACTCTCTGGCTTTGGCATTATCTACGCAAGCAGTGATAACAATCAGAGTATTGTAACTGGGGAGAATCCATTCGGGTTGGAAAGGTTGAGCGATCGCTGTAACTTCCATCTTCCAAGCCAGGGAGTAGCGCAGCGCCAGCGTTTTGGCTTTGTTGAGTCCAATTTCTGCATCACAGAAGCACTGGCGGAAAACGTTAGCTGACTCAACGCGATCGGGGTCAACAAAGTAGAGTTTCACCTGTTTACCTTGCTGAAAAAGAACTCTGCCTAACCGAACCAAAGAAGGAGCCAACCAAGAACCAGTACCGCCGCATCCAACTAGCCACAGTTCTATCTTCGAGTAGTTGACAGTCACGACAGGAGAAGCATTTGCCAAATCAAGATTTAGCTCCATAGTACGTTGGTTAAGTTAATACAGGTATCGGTGAGGGGACAGGGATTTGCCAAATTAAAATTCACCTCCATAAGTTCTCCATTACATTTACAGGCGATACATCCGTACTGTAAAATTTGCAGCCAGATGAAAGTGAGACATCAACCATAAAAAAGTCTGGGTCAATGTCAAACACTTCTCTAGCAGGTACATCCCAACAGTGGCGAAACAGTCCAACCCGTAATTTAATCTCTGGTTTGAGTGTATTAACTCTGCCTAGTACCCCATAGATGCGAAAGCCAGATTCGTCAGCATTATCAGTGGTAGAGAAAAAGGCAGGTAAGGAACCGTGGGAATGGATGTCTACAGCCGCTTTTTGGTGGGAAGAGTCACTCCCAGAATGAGTTGGCTGGCAGCTAGTTGGAGTTTGAATTTGCTCTGGGACTTGTAAATCCCAGCCTGCATCAGTACAGTGGAGGTGAAAGAGAATTTCATGAAATTGATTGCCAGCTTGATAACTCAACCGCCACATTTCCAGTAGTAGCGGTTTGGGAATTAAGGGAGTGACTTTGAGATAAGGTGTTAGGTAAGGTAGCCCTTTGATAGTTTGGGAACACAAGCAAATAGGCATTAATACCTCTATGCCAGGACGAATGGCTCTAGCAAAGATGCCATTTCCGGCATAAAGGTACTCTAGTCCACTGTTGGTGTGTGTTGGCAGAGATGAAGTTGTGACAATTTTGTAACCAATAATACCTTCAAGCAATGGGTTCATCAAGGATTTCCTGTACAAGCATAGCGACACTTTTCTGATTGCCGATAGGCACAAGATCAGATACAGGATAGGTTGCTCGTCTACATCTTTTGTGCAGTTTTAGAAGTTGCTGGCGAACATCCTTGCGGTATTTTTGTGATTTACTGATTGTTAAATGGTTAGTGAAAATACTGGAAATAAACAAATTCCAAACATGGTTAATTGATACACCATTAGCAGCAGGTGGTTCGTTCACTCCCCAACACACCTGTCCAGAACTGTAGACATTGGGTAGTGGTACATGGAAGGCTGGTGCTTGAGGAGTAAACTCCTGTTCTTGAATTGCCCAAACCCAATATTTTAATCCCTTGCCCACAAACACCATTGCAGGTAGTGGAACGGTAAAAGATCCAAGTTCATCGCAATTGATTGTATGAGTGGCTGGTGGGATAAATTTTACCAAGTATGTGTCTGTACTGCCCGTACCCCAGCGCACAATTCCTGGTTCCATCCAACCAGTATCAATGGGTTCATTGCTAAAGGCAGTTCTCAGGGCTGCCGGTGAGATACATTTGTAAATATGAGCATCGGCAATTTCTTTGTCTCGGTGGTGGAAGATGTAAATGCCATCCAAAAACAGCAATTCTGCTTGAATTACTGGAGATTTTCGGGGAGGGTCTGCCAAAATTGCTCGTAGAATTTCGCTGGATAGAATTGGTGTCGATGTAACGTCGATTAACGTGGTTTCAATGCTTGTTTCCATAGTTTTAGTAGGATTTGAGCATGAGGTTTTAAGTCTGCTTCTAGCCAATCAATTAAGTTGGTTGCACAGTTAAGCATTCGGTCGGCTTGCTGCCATTTTCTGGTGAGCAAATCAATAGATGCTTTTGACCAAGGCAGAGATGTGCTGTAAGGTTGGTAGTAATAATCGTTTGCGTACTCGTCTAGCCAAACGTTTTTGGTTTCATGATCTAGGAGCCTTAAAGCTATAGGCAAAAATTTTAAAGGGGTATTTGACTGATGGCACTGCCGTTTCAGTTCTTTTTGGTCAATTTTGTCTGGGTGGTCGATGTCACTGTATGTAATTCCGTAAATTGCAAATTCACTATCAAACCACTCACTCCCTTCTGGGTCAATGTCATCAAGCCAACGGTGACCATCATGGCTAAATGGTAAAAGTAGCTGCCAACCATCTTTGAGATGTTCAATTTCTCCATCCATTGTCCAGTCAATACCCATTGTGGTAATAGGAATGCTGTGCAATCTTTGTTCGTAGGCTGTTTCTACAGTCCAGTGAGATAACGGAAATAGATGAGTGTAAATCAGTACAATGAATTCCAATTCTCTGGGACTATGGCAATCTACATCTGTCGGTGGGTAAATAGAAGCTTGGCTGGCTTTCCATTCAGTGGGAAAGTAGTGCTGATACAGTGCTAGTAAGGAGTAAATGTTGAGTTGGGTTTCCAGATAATCAAGTGATTCTGTAGCATCTAAGGTAAGTTGGCACTGACAAAGACTATAGATTGCCTCTGGCATACTGAGGGGTACGAGGTGAGACATATTTTAGTGCAACTCGTCATTCATGGGAGTCGGAAGTCAAAATTTTGATTCATTTGAACAATCATTCATTTCCGGTAAAATTACTGTGAGATGTGTAAAGAGCAAAGCTTATGAGTTATGGCGAGTGGCTGGAAGAAAGAAACACTCTCTCAAAACTGTTTCTGCTGCCCAATTAGAGGAGGCTATCTCGAAAGCCTTAAGCGAATTGCTGGATTACCCCCATGAAGTAAAGATTGAACACATTGAGTATGCGGAGAGCCTGCGCGGGTCACAATTGAGGCTTGCCGTTAACCAAGGATATAAGGAGGAAAAACGTGAGGGAAGCGAACCAGATGAACCAAAAGTTCCATCAAAAAGAGAATCATCTTTAAGTGGGCTTGAACTGCAATGGCAGGAAGAAGCGGAATTGGTGCAATGGTTTGAAATAGCCAAGAACAAAGGAATTGCAGTAGCTTCGCAGCGAGATAGGTTCTCTCAACAAGGTGTGAACGCCCACTCGCATCCTGCCAGTAGAGGATTGCAGTAGCTTCGCAGCGAGATAGGTTCTCTCAACAGCTTTTAATTTATTTAAAAGACGAAAAAGTTATGACCTTTGCAGAAGCCAAAAAGTTATATCCCATCGAAAGTCTGCTCGATAGCTAGGAAAGTACTGTGTCGTATCACTTATATGTACTCAAAAACCTTCAAGGATAACGCTAGATGTGGGAGTGCAGGCTGTTAAGGATTTTAGGGTTTGGTTGAGTGACTCAGAAAATTCTGTTCCAGATGCGATCACCTCTTCAATTTCAATTGATAACTGTGCTGCATTTTGCCAGTCAATTCCAGTAATAACCTGACGTTGACGCATTTGGTAGCACATTTTGACTGCGGGGTTGATTTCTTCAGGAGCCACTATCAGGCAATCTAGAGAAGAAGCGCCTTTTTTACCAGGCTTCTTGATGATGTGAATGGGTTTTCCTGGTTGACGCTCAATGTCTGCGTTTGCCAGTTCAGCGCAAAGAGGAGTGAAGGCATCTCGTAGTAATTGGTCGTCAAAAGCGATCGCTTCTGGAATCCAGTGTTGTTGACCTTCGTAGATAACAAGTAATTTGTTACTATTTGTAGTAGTCATGGCATTTAAAACAGTGAAATTTGCGTAGTATTACTGGCTGGTTTAGTAGTATCTGAACTAGCAGTTTCAGTGCGAACTGGAGTCTGGGCAGTGGGCGGTTTATTGGTTTTGACAGCTTTAGTCTGGGCTATATTCCGGCGAATTTGGCGATTAGGAAAATCGGCTTTCAGTTCGTCCAGTAGTTGAACAATTGCAGGTGGTAAATCACCGAGTTCTTCTTGATTGAGTATGGTAACTACAGGGAAATCACCATGACTGCTGGCAGCAATCATTACAGGTTTATCTCCTGTTTGTTGTGTAGGTAGTAAAGTGATGACAATTTGAACTTTGCATTGCTCAAAAATAAATGGTTCTAGTTGATTTACCTTGTTGGTAGCAGATATTTCTATGTCATCGTCATCTAACTGATGAGAGTCGATTTCATCTTCGCCGTAGCTATTTTCATCACTTACGGGTTCTAAAAGTTGCAAAAAGTTAGGTTTACCTGCACGCAAGCGTTCCCTGTCAAATAGCAATCCTAAAGCTTGGAATTGTTCTTGGGCAGTAGTTTTTCCCTGTTGTTCTGAAATGTAAGATTTTAAGGTTTCAGCTGTAACAGTGAGATTGGCTTTGACAATGGCCTGTTCTGGTGTTAACCATTTTATGGTCATAACTTTTTGGTATTGTTAAATGATGTGCAAGCCGTTGTGGCGGTAGCCAGAAGCAAAAACAGTTTTTGAAAGTAAGTGAGGAGATAGGAATATAAGAGTTTGGTTTACAAATATGAAACCTGCTGTAAGTGTCTAAAAAAAGTGATGAATAGCAGCCAACAAAACAGTAAAATTCCTGCTGTTGGCTGATAAATTAGTTAAAGCTATTGCTTATTGCTAAGTTAAAAGTGAGTCTTTGAAGTCGTGAATTGCCGTTGCTGTCAAAGCATAAATAACTCGGCGCTTACGCATGATGTGAGTCCCATTTACAGGAATACCTTTCTTCCAAGCAGCAATGATAGCTTTCTTGTCTGCCAAGTAAACAGTCTTTTCTCTACGGTATTTTGGAGACAATAGTTCTGCATCTATCAGCACCTCACAACTTGGCGGATTTTCTTTAATTGTGATGCGAAGTGAATTACCAATCATTTGCTCAGGTAGAATTCCGGCGGCGGTTTGTTCTAAAATAGTTTCATCTAATTTTTGTCGCCAGCGTTCTAGTCTTAACAATGCTGATTGATGTACAGCTTTTAGATGTTCTAGTCGTTGCTTAATAGCCACTATTTCAGCATCCAGTTGCAATGCTAATTCTGCTTGGATATCAACAGCTTCTTCCTGAACTTCCTGAGTTTCCCAAATAGCAGTGATAATAGCAGCTTCCTCTTCAGGAGTCTGGCAATTACTTAGCTGTTCCCAGAGATGAGCAGCAGTTTGGGAAAGTCCTGCTAAGGATTGTTGAGCGAGTGCTAAATTCATAACTACCACTCCTCACAAACTTGGTAGTATTCATATTCAGCTTCAATCTGTTCTAAGATAGCTATAGTGCCTGAATCTAAATTAGTATTGTCAGATAAATTTGAATTGACCTTTTGTGTAAGTTGAGGATTTTGATAAGCAGCAGTAGTTGAGTTAGGTGAAGTTGGAGTTGTTATTAATGTTTGCATAAATGTTGCTTGCTTAACGCCAGAAACAATGGCGCGATAGCGCATCTGGATAATAACCGCAACAACTTTCTCTGCCAATAGTTAGGATTTCAAATCCTGATACAATTGACCTAAAAACTCCAATTTATTAGTCGCTTTTTTCCTTCCATTGCCTCAGTTGAATCTGGTTTAATTGCCAATGCTCTATCATAAGCAATACTAGCGTCTTGCCAGTGATTTAATTGTTCCCATTGTTGACCTAATTTACACCAAAAATTGTGGATTTTTTGCCAAGCAGCATAATCTGTTTGAACAATATTGTGGGGATATTCATCTAATGATTTTGCAAGTTGCTGACATAAATAAATGCGTTCTTGAGAAAAATTGCTAAATAAAGGAAATACCCAATTAAATAAATGCCAGGAAGTAGGTTGTAATTGAATTGCTTGCTGCAATGAATTTATGGAATTGGGATAAAGTTGTAAAAGAAAGAATACCCAACCGCGTAGATACAAATTCTCAGGATCGTTTTTTTGTTCAGGTGTGAGTTGATTATAGCTATTAATTGCTTGTTGATAGGAGGTTTTTGATTCGGCTGGACGTTGTAATAGTTCTAAGATAATACCTCGATTAAACCACGTTGTAAACGGATTGGTGGGTTTCAGTTGTAAGGCTTTATCATGGGATATTAAGGCTTCTGCATATCTTCCTAATTGACGGAGTATCCACCCTCGATTGTCCCAAGCATCTGCAAAATCTGGGTATTTTGAAATAACTGTATCGTACACTTTTAAAGTATCAGAATACAAACACGGATAACTAATTGCAATTTTATGTGCAGATCCACTATTGGTCGAGGCTATAATTAGGTCAATAGCTTCATTCATATAACGTTCTGACCTTTCCTTGTGGAGCCTTTCAGACAGTTGTTTATAAGTTTCTCCCATGTTATTTTACCTTATCAATCTATACTTTTGTACATTTTTGATTTACAAATTTTTGAGGAGTATTTAGGGTTTTTGTGGTAGAGGCACAAATTTAAACAGAGATTGAAGATTAGATTGATTACTTGTTACTTGAACAGGATTTTGATTAACTACTACCTGAACAGGATTAATCAAACTTTTCACTGACCCTAAAGCTTCTTTAGCTGAATTATAACGCTTGTTAAAATCAACACGCACCATTGTCTCTAAAACTGTTGCTAAACTATCACTCACCTGTACTAAATTACGCCAACTCACCTCAAGAGTATTGGGGTCAAATTGTAAATTATATGGCTGTCTTCCTGTCAGTGCTTGGATACCAATCATTCCTACAGCATAGACATCAGAAGATAATTTTGGATGACCTTTTGCTTGTTCATCAGGCATATATCCTGGTGTACCAATAGCCCAAGTACCACTAGAAGCTTTGCTTTGCTGAATGAGAATGGTGTTAATTTCCTTAACCGCACCAAAATCAATCAAAACCAGCTTACCATCTCGCTGACGGCGGATGAGATTAGCGGGTTTTAGGTCACGGTGAATGATATTATGCTGATGGACAAGGTTTAAAACTTCCAGAATTTGCTGTAACAGTTGAACAACTTCTATTTCAGTTAAATATCTTCCTGCGAGTTCGGTTTCTAAGTTGTTGCCTGCAATATATTCTTGCACTAAATAAAGCTGTTGATTTTCTTCAAAGTAATCAAATAAGTTAGGAATTTGATCGTAACTGCCCAGTTGACCGAGTTTTTCGGCTTCTCGCTCAAACCAGTCTTTTATTTTCTGCTGAACATGAGGGGGTTCATTGGTGGGAATTTTCAACTGTTTGAGAACTCGCGGCGGTTGTCCAGGGAGTTTAGTATCTTGAGCGAGATAGGTGATACCAAAACCACCACTTCCGAGTTCTTTGATTATTTGGTAGCGTTGGACTATGAGCATGGCAGATAAATCAAAAAGTTTGTTATTAGCATTGTAATATTTATAACTTATAGATAAGTAGATGTGCTTGGTCAGTCCGTGAGAAGAGTTTTCTTGAATTAAAATTAAGGTTGATACTTGCAAATAAAAACTGTTAAACGCGAGCAGTCTGATAACTACTAATGTCTATGGGTTATTATCCGATTATTTTTTATCCACCACTAGCAAGGCGCTTTACTAACAACGATCGAGGAAAGGGGTATCTAAAAGCGTTGCTTCAAGGATGCGTTGCATTACCAGATGGAAATGGTACAGCCAAGCAAGGTGTGAGCGAAAAGGAGTTTTTTCGCCATTTACTGTCTGCGTTTCCAGGAAATCTTATCTGTCAAGCGGTTGAGTTTAAGATTCCTGGTTCACCCCGAAGCTACTCAGCCGATTTTATCCTTTACCATCAATCTTCTGGGTTAGCTCTCGATATTGAGATTGATGAACCTTATACTGGAGATACAGGTAAACCTCACCACTGTATTGATGTTGATGACGATAAAATCCGTAACCGTTTTTTCTTGGAGCGCAATTGGGGTGTAGTGAGATTTGCAGAAGTTCAGGTAGTGCGTCATCCTTGGAGTTGTTGTAAGGCGATCGCTCAAATCATCGCTAGATTAACTGGAGATAATAGTGTCTTCATATTATTACAAAGATTGGCTGATGTACCTTTACAAAAACAGTGGACAAAGCGTGAGGCTAGGCTGATGGCTAAGAGCAATTATCGTCAGTCTTATTTACCAAAAATGGGACAGTAAAACTAAAGATAGTACCTTCAATACTCATCTTTAATAGTCATATAATCTTCCCAGAATAGGGCTACCGTGTACACACAAGTCTTTGAGAGTTGCCTCACACCGTTTTAATCCTGGTACAAAGATATGTGTACACGGTAAGATTATGGGTAGAGAATTGGAAGGGTGTTACATCGATTTTGTCAATCTTACGTTAACTAATCTTTTTGGTTTTCTGACGCATTGTTTTTTTGATTTGCGGTGTAACTTCCACTCACGAATGCTCATGACAATTGACCCAAAATCCCGACTGGCAAAGGCTGTTGTTTTATTCGCACTGTGCCAAATTGTATCCGCCTCAGTTGGTTCAAGTGGAGGTGTACAGCGATCGCAATATCGGTCAAAGAGTTGGCGTGGTTCGGGATGATAAGCGATTCGGTTTCTAGTGAGTAAATTAGATGTACCCAGTAGGTTACGAGCTAATTTGTAGCCAGCATTGTTTCTGTTTCCCTCGAATTCGCCATAAGTTAGTAAAGTGCGATCGCTCAAAGTTAAACAGATAGACAAAGGAACAGACACTCCGCTAGCGCGTAGCTGTTTAAGAGATGAGCGATTATCTCTGGTAGCCTGTGTTACTGTCCCTCGTCGGCAATGTAAGGTTGAGCGAGGGACGGTCATAGAAGGTTGCAGTAGCGCTGCTTGTGGGTCGATAACTTCTCCATTTTTCGCTCTTGTGAGAAGCTGCACCCACTTGCGCCAACGTTGCTCAGAAAGTTCGTAGGGAAATAAGGCTGTAGAATCAAATGCGGTTTCTAGCTCTTTGACGTTGTACTGATAGTTTGACCAATACTCTAGGGTAATGGGGATGGTTGCACTCAATATTCCATCCACCATCCGTCTGCGAACCATACCTGGCAGTCTCATGGAACGAGCCAAGTTGCAAATGGCTGGATCTGCGTTTTGGATAATCGTCAGTTGGCGATTGAGGTACAGCCATTCAGCAGGATTCAAGGAATGGCTGCATTTAAAGTAAACGTGCAGGGATTTCCCACCTGTGTAAACTACGGCGGCGGGTTCCAAGTTGATTTCATCCCTTAGCCGGTCTACAGCTTGTCGCTGCTTACTCAATGCCAAATCATCAATTTCGTAGAACAAACATTGGTGTGATTTGAACGATAATTTAGCCAAACGGTCACGAAATACTTCACTTTGTACTAGGACAACATATAGTTCAAAGCT
>NZ_JACKZU010000139.1:0-19756 GCF_014222165.1 Nostoc sp. 2RC | reverse complement strand
TGGGGAGATGGGGAGATGGGGAGACAAGGGAGATGGGGAGATGGGGAGAATAATAACTTTCCAGTCTCTAGTCAAGAGTCAAGAGTCAACAATCAACAGTCAACATACCCCATACCCAATAACTAATTTATGATTCCTATTAGTGATAATGTGCGTTGTTGGAATAAGCCGATTGTTAATTATTGGCTGATTGGCATTAATATTGCCGTATTTTTATGGGAACTAAAACTAGAATTTGGCGATGAATTGGGCTATTTTGTCAATAGTTGGGGCTTGATTCCATACCAGATTACTGGGGCAATTCAAACTGCTGTTTTTTTGAATTTTGCGGCCTGGATAGTTGTGATTTGGCGGCTATTTTCGCTAATTTTTAACATATTTTTGCACGGAAGTTTTAGCCAAATCTTGGGAAATTTGCTATTTTTATGGGTTTTTGGTAAAACTGTAGAAAATATCCTTGGACACAAGCGTTATCTAGGATTTTATTTAGGGGCTGGCGTTGTCACGAGTGTGGCACAAATTTTAGCTGAACCAAGTTTGAAAGTACCATTGATTGGTGCTAATGGGGCGATCGCAGCTGTTTTAGGAGCGTATATCATCAAGTTCCCTCAAGGGAAAATTTACTCTGTTTTACCACTAATAATTTTATATATTCCCCTGGAATTACCAGCGTTTTTATACATATTCTGGTGGTTTGTTCAACAGTTATTTTATGGTATTGGTAGTTTAAATATTCCCCCTCTCGGTGTTAATCAATCTGGTGTTATTTTTTGGGGTCAACTCGTAGGATTGCTTTTTGGTGCGGGTTTCATGCGATTTAAGACGCTTATGAGATGGCTCAATTTTAGATGAAAAACTCGACGCCAGTTGTGGAATGAAGTTTTCCGTTGCTTTCATCCGAATCTGAGATTTGCCCACTGCATAAATTGAATAAAATTGCCATATATCTTGTGAGTGAATTTTTTTAATTATTATAGCCAAACAATGCATATAAGCAGCGACTAGAACCAAGAATTTAGCAATGTTTCACAGTTTTTAATATCAAGTTGTTTATGTACCTTTTGATAGATTGTATTTTTTAGCTGAAAAATCGATACTCATCACACTAGCGGATGCCAACTTTTCAAGTGGGTATTGTTTAGTTATGAAATGTGTATGAAATGCTAAATTTTAATATTATTTACGGGGAAAAACTTCAAGCCGAAAGTTCAAAAGAAAAATCCAATCCTAATTTCACTGCCAACTTAGCGGCTTTAGTCACAAATGAACAGGTCGGGTATGAGGAAGATGAATCTTTAATTTTTGAGTCTGATACCCCATTTCCCAGTGAGACTAAAATTTTGGTAGTGGATGACGAACCAGATATTCGCGACTTAGTAACCTTTATTCTCCAAGATTACGGTGTAGAAGTTACTGCGGTTGCATCAGCACAAGAAGCATTGCAAGCACTATCTGAGTCGATACCAGATGTTTTGATCAGTGATATCGCAATGCCAAAGACAGATGGTTATATGCTGATGCGTGAAGTCAGAAAGCGATCGCCTCAACAAGGAGGACATGTACCAGCGATCGCTCTTACGGCTTATGCAGGGGAAATCAATCAGCAGCAAGCACTACAAGCAGGATTTCAGATGCATATTGCCAAACCAATCGATCCAGATGAATTAGTTAAGGCGATCCTTGGTTTGATGATGGAAGTTGGTGCTAAGTAACCTTTTGAAACACTGTCCATAAATGACAGCTGAAATTTCTTTTTTATCTCAGTACTAGATACTTTTGATCTAAAAATTAACTACGTAAGATTTACTTAAGTAAATCCACTTGAGATTTTGCTTTGGGAAAAATCCTCTTGTGATTTTAAGTGTTTTTACAGAAGATATTATTCAGCAAAACCATAATTATCTAAATAGTTAGATGACTCATTGATTAATTATCTAACTTTTTTAAAAAACCTTTTGATAAATTTAAAAAACAATGAATAACTGTCCTTGCTGTTCTCATAAGCTTTTACGCCATATCCGGCATCATGAAATTTACTTTTTTTGTCGGACATGCTGGCAAGAAATGCCAATTTTAAAACAAACATACTATCCGAAAACTCAAGCCAATTTCATCGAAAAAAACAAAGTTCTAAATTAACCTTGGAATTTGATTTGAGTTGTAAACAATATCAGTGCTGGCTGTTGACTGTTGACGGTTCACAGTTAACAGTCAACAGTCAACAGCTAACGACTTCAATTTAACGCTAGGATAGATATCAACAGGATTTAATTGTATCTACCGTTTTCATGGGAATGACTGAGCAACACGATCCTAACTCTCAGCAATTCAGTGAACTCACCGATAGTGTAAACAACAAATCCCTCGGTGGTTCCTGGAAAAATCGCGTTGCTGGTGTCTGGAACAAAGCAACAACAAATTTGACGCAATTCTTACCCGTAGAACAAGTAGCACAAACAGTTATTCAATGGTTTAGTGTCAGTGAGGCTCAAGTTGCAGAAATTTTAGAGAAAGTTCGAGCCGAACTACCAACTACACAAGCTCTGTTAGTTGGTAAACCCCAAGCCGGAAAAAGCTCAATTGTGCGTGGACTGACTGGAGTTTCTGCGGAAATTGTCGGTCAAGGATTTCGCCCTCACACCCAACACACCCAGCGCTATGCCTATCCTTCTAATGACCTACCGTTACTGATTTTTACTGATACTGTGGGCTTGGGTGATGTAAATCAGGATACTCAAACAATCATTCAAGAGTTACTTGGCGATTTGGAACAAGAGACTCGTTCCGCCAGAATCCTAATCTTGACCGTTAAAATCAATGATTTTGCAACTGATAGCCTACGACAAATTGCTCAACAGCTACGCCAGCAGTATCCAGATATTCCCTGTTTGTTAGCCGTTACGTGCTTACACGAAGTTTATCCCCCTGATACAGTCGATCATCCTGCTTATCCTCCAGACTTTGAGGAAGTCAATCGCGCATTTACTCTCATACAAGAAACTTTTGCTGGATTGTGCGATCGCTGTGTACTCATTGACTTTACTTTAGAGGAAGATGGCTATAATCCCGTGTTTTATGGATTAGAAGCCCTGAGAGATACCCTCGCAGAACTACTCCCCCAAGCAGAAGCCCAAGCAATTCATCAGTTATTGAATCGGGAAGAAGCTGGTAACCAAATTGGCAACCTCTACCGCGATACAGCACGGCGTTACATTTTGCCTTTTGCAATTATGTCTGCAACCCTAGCAGCTGTGCCATTACCATTTGCCACAATGCCAGTGTTAACTGCCTTGCAAGTTTCGATGGTGGGGCTTTTAGGAAAATTATACGGGCAAACACTGACGCCATCCCAAGCTGGAGGCGTTGTGAGTGCCATCGCTGGTGGTTTCCTCGCACAAGCCATCGGGCGGGAATTAGTGAAATTTATACCACTTTTCGGTAGTGCGATCGCCGCATCTTGGGCAGCCGCCTACACCTGGGCATTAGGAGAAGCAGCCTGCGTTTACTTTGGGGATTTAATGGGAGGTAAAAAACCAGATCCCCAGAGAATTCAGTCGGTGATGCAAGAAGCTTTTAAGGCAGCACAAGAACGTTTTAAAGGAATTAAACGTTGAACTAAGCGATCGCTATGGGGCTGGTTACATTTGCGATCGCCAACATCTCATCGAGAAGTTTGCCAGCCTGCTAGAGAAACTTTCTAAATCCCGATCAAGTTTGGATTACAAAGTCTGATGCACTCAGTGATGGGTTGCCGGTGAAATTGGCAAACAGCGATCCGGTTCCCAAGCCAGCCGCAAGTCCATTTTGATTGTAGAAGAGAGATCCGCTACTTTGGTTGTAAACAATTTTGGCTGCACTGATGGCTGCTGCGGCGTCGCTAGTAACGATCGCAAATTCATTATTCAGGCTAAATCCATTACCAGCTGAGCTTTGTAAGGCTGTGAATGTGGTTTTATCTAGGATGATTTTATCGCTTCCTTTGACGAAATCTGTAATGCGATCGCTGCCAATAGCTGTACTGTTAAAGGCAGCATTGGTGTTGTAAAGGAAGAAATCGCTGCCACTACCACCAGTTAGGATGTCATCACCAGCCCCCCCAATCAAGATATCATTACCACTTCCCCCAATTAGCGTATCCTTGCCGCCTCCTCCGTTGAGAGTATTATTTCTGGTGTTGCCCGTCAGAATGTTGTCGAGAGAGTTGCCACTCCCATCAGTTCCTCCTTCTAGCAGAATCAGGTTTTCTAAATTAGCACCCAAGGTGTATCCCTGGGCGGAAGTATAAGGGGCTTGAACGGTATCGATTCCTTCGCCTGCATTCTCGATAATTATGTCATCATTTAAACCACCCACAATGTAAGTGTCGTTGCCAGTGCCGCCCCTCATTACATCATTCCCTATACTGGCAATCAGGGTGTCATTACCAGCGCCGCCATCCAGGGTATCATTACCTGTGTCGCCATCAAGGGTGTCATTGCCCGCGCCGGCATTCAAAATATTGTCACCCCGGTTGCCAATCAGCTTATTGTTTAGGCTATTGCCAGTCCCATTAATTGCTGCAAACCCTGTCAGAGTCAAGTTTTCTAGGTTTGCTCCCAGGATGTAAGTAATGGAGGCTTTAACCGTATCAATTTCGGTACTCAGTGTAGAGGTTTCGGTGACAATATCTCCGGTACTGTCAAGAATGTAAGTATCGTTACCAGTGCCGCCAGTCATGCGATCGTTGCCTGCACCCCCATCAATGGCGTCATTTCCAGCGCCACCATTGATAGTGTCGTTTCCAGCGCCTGCATTGATAGTGTCATTTCCAGCACCACCATTGATGGAGTCGTTGCCAGCAACAGTATTGATGGTGTCATTCTTGCTCGTACCTATGACAGTGAACTGTTCAATGTTGTGGAAACCAATGAAATCCAAGCGAGTGCTGTTTGTATTGCTGACTTCTCGTATGGCAAAGCCGTAAGTGCTACTACCAACAAAACGCATACCAGTACCAGTATCACCAACGGAATAATCTACGATGAGGCGGTCAATACCATCACCACCATAAACAGTATCACCATCATTGATACTTCCACCACCCAGTCCGGCGTTAATGGTGTCGTTGCCAGCACCAGTGATGATTAAGTCATTAGTCCGCAGAACAGCACCGTTAACAATTCCAGTATGAGTAACAATGTCGTTACCACTGCCTGTAGTAATCGAAAATCCCTCAAAATTGATGGCAGTGACAACACCAGAAACATTAATATTTGCGAGATTAGAAAGATTGAGGTTAGATGTTTGTGTGGAGAGGTCAAGGGTGAGGTAGTCTAAGCCTGAACCACCATCCAAAGTGCCAGCAACAGCAGTTACATTATCATTGCCAGCACCAGCTTTAATGACGTTGTTTCCAAAATAAGTTGTGATGGTGTCATTTTTACTAGTACCTGTGACAGTGAACTTCTCAATATTTGTGAATTGGAGATCATCTAATTCTAAAGTGTTGGGAACACCGCTGGATCGATAAGCAGAGCCTGTGCCTGAACTGGCGTAGTTGCTATAAAAATCCATACCGCCGCCTGTATCAGCAACAGAGTAATCCACAATCAGATGGTCAAAGCCTTCACCACCATCAACATACTCATACTTACCTAGTCCAGGGTTAATGGTGTCGTTACCAGCACCAGTTAGAATGGTGTCGTTGCTGCGAAATACTGAACCGTTGACAAAAACTGGTCTGATAACAGTGTCGTTGCCGCTACCTGTAATAATTTCCATGTGTCTTGAATGTGGGTAAACTTGATAACTCTAGTAGGTATTTCGCAGTCAAATCTCATAAATTACGCAAACTACCGAATTTTTTGTACAAGAAAGCGATCGCGCCAATAATTCCACACTAAACTTTTTTGAAAAATTTGCGTAAATTCACGAATTTTCAGGAGAAATATTGATAAATTAACAAACTAGAGTAGTTAATTACCGTGAAAAAAGCAAAACCATTCTTCAGTGCGACCTTACCCAGCCTCATACTGAATACTGCATCACAATCTTCATTCATTCCATTTCGAGCTATGAATAAAAAATTTTCCCAAATCGCACTTGTGGTAATTGTCCTAGCAAATATAAATCCTGTCATGGCTGCATCGAAAGAAGCGAATGCAGATTTATCAACTCAAAAATTAGACTATCATCAAAATTCAAATAACATCTTAGTTGCTGGTTTTTTTGATGATATCCGAACGATAAAAGATACTATTGAGGGAATAGATGAAACACGACATAATATCGAGCAGCGTGAACTGCAACGAAAACAGCAGGAGCAAGCAATAAAAGAACGTCAAGCACGTGAAGAAGAAAGGAAAAGACGACAAGCAGAACTCGATGCAGCTCGCAAAGCAGCTACAGAAAAGCAAATTCAGGAAGCTGAAAGAAGAAGACAGTATTTTGAGAGTCTATCTCCAGAACAAAAACAAGCTTATCTCCAAGAACAGCAGGCACTGAGACAAAAGCAAGCAGAAGCAAGTTTGTTTATGGCAGACTTCTTCCTCAGAGCCTTAATGAGTGGCGATGGTGGCTCTAAACAAAACGAAGAGCCTAATTTCTGGTGTCTCAACTCTTCATACTACGATCCTAATTGTAATGTGCGGCCTGGATACTAGTACTGGTAGCTCGAAATCCTAGATACGTAGTATTGTGTCAAGGCTAAAATGTTGCAATAAATTTTCTTGTGGTGTGGACATCTTGTCCGCACCGGACGGGCGAGAAGCCCATCCCACAAGAGTTTGTTAATGCACTATTTTAGCCTTGACACGCCAGTAGGGTGCGTTAGCGAAGCGTAACGCACCTACAAATGAATGTCACTTACTTAACCTGGATTTAGATCCCCGACTTCTTGAAGAAGTCGGGGATCTAGG
The DNA here is from genome assembly GCF_014222165.1 of Nostoc sp. 2RC. NCBI lineage: Bacteria > Bacillati > Cyanobacteriota > Cyanophyceae > Nostocales > Nostocaceae > Nostoc > Nostoc sp. 2RC. The sequence continues at coordinate 12,860 of NZ_JACKZU010000139.1, read as the reverse complement.
CGGCTACTTTTGCTTAAGTAAGTGACATTCCACCCTACAAATACTGAAGTACCTACTAATAGTTTCTGTAAACACCTCTGAACATCGAAACTCCCCAATTGACTACAAAATCACCCGTACATCCATAACCAAATTGATTCCTCATTGCATTGGTGAATTCATTAATTAAAAGGTCTTGAGTTACACCTGCTAAATCATTGCCTTGAAGTATTGAAGAAAGCCCTGTAACTACTCTAGAAGATGTTTCATTGGGAATATTTTCTTTTTCGAGACTACATATTAAAGAAGTTTCAGCCAATGCAATAGCAAACCTATTAGCAGGACTGACATAATTTGCATACAAATGATATTCAGATGGTTGTGAACCATCATTAACTATCGTGATATACGCATATTTATCTTCCGAAAACATTGGCGTGACAACTAACTCTGTTTCCGTCCCCTGGTTCTTTCCTTTAGCCAATAGCTTCCAATCTCCAGAATAGTCATGTACGTAAATATCGAAATTTGAACTGCGACTGTTATTTTTGAGTGTAAAAATTCCAAAAGTATAAGCAGGAACTTTATATCTATAGTAAGCAAGACCTTGAGATTTTAGTGTTTCATAGTAATATTTATTGTCTTGATGCTCAAAATTAGTAAACTCCTGTGCATTGGCAATACCTGGAGAAGTAATCGATAAACTTAATGCTGAGATTCCTGCGAGTAATTTTTTCATTTTGCTATTTCCTCTTGCAACTCTGATATCATCAATTTGTGAAAGCCCTGAAAGTAAAATCAAGGTTTTCATAAGATTTGCTGTGCAGTCATTTAAAGAGTTTGCTGCAATTAAATTTGCACCCATTTTCTATGAAGATGCGCCTAATTATTATGGAAAAAACCTGTGCCTCACCTTTGCGTTGAAAAAAACCGTATTACTTCTTATTGTGTAGGCTGATTTTTTCCGGCAATAGCAAGACCAACACCTAGAGAACCAGATATTCCAGCAATCACAAGAAAGGTAAATACTAAATTTTGTTTACGTTCTAATTCTTGTTTATTGAACTCTTCCCAGCCCGACAATTTACTAATTGTTGTATTGAACTGACCTCGATTTCCTAATTCATTTTCAAATTTAATTTTTTCCCAAAAACTCCAACCTCCCAAAAGTAGAAACATGATTCCAACAGAAAAGAATACCCCTCCAGCAACAGTTATCATTTGCTTCATGGTTTAGCTCCTTGAACTGCAAATACAGCAAAATATATTGGTTGGCTGATTTATTAATATTTCGCATCTAAGTCTAAAAAATTACGCAACCCACCAAAATTGTTTTGTAGTTTTTCGCCAAAAAAGTTATCTATGAAGCACAACTCTTCCGGATATGTGTACACCAGCATTCCAAAAAGATCCCCGACTTCTCAAATAAGTCGGGGATCTAAAGACTAGTACTAGGTGTATAGTTATTTCACAGCTTGATAGGTAATGGACATGGCTGCTAATTGACGAGCATCGCTCAAAAGAGCTTTTTCTCTAGAAGTAATTTCAGAAGGATTAGAATTATTTCTACTACGGTTTTCTGGAAGTGTGCTACTATCAATATCTTCTAATAAGAGGTCGATAATATTGGTGGGATTATCTCCTATGGAGACAGGTACATCTCCTCTTCCTTGTGTTTGAGCAATAGTTTGTAAACTCTGCAAACTCTTTCTTAAAGGTGATTTACTAGCAACGACTAATATTTCTGTGAATCCCACAGGTTCAATAACTCCTAATACCCAATTATCCTGTGCCTTGGGTATTGCCAGAGTTTCTCCGGCTTTAACTAAGGTGGCATCTTCGGCAGACGACCAAATATTAGGAAAGATCGCATCAATCTTGCCTTCGGGGTTAATCACTAATACTGTAATGTAGAGGTCGCTATTTTCTTGATTTTTAACTTCAAATTGAATTTGTGTTTTTAAAGGAATTTGAGGAATGCCATTTTTGTAATTAATATTAGTATTATTAGCGGGTGTGAAAGAATTTTGATTGACTTTACTTACTGAACGAGAAGTAAAGGTTTGAGCAACAACGATTATATCTAATTCTTTTGGACGTAAAATATTTAATGAAGCCAATACATTGAGACGTGATGAGTTGGCATTTAAAGTTAATTTGATGATTCTCGCTGCCAAAAGAGAACGAAATTTAGGTTTGAGTCGAGTTAAGGCATCATTTATGGTTTCTTTCGCACTACCAAAAGAACCAGGAATTAAATCGATTCCTTCTGTATATAAACCGAAACTATGGAGAGGAGGAATATATGTAGCTTGTTTGTTTCTTAATTCTGTTTGTTGTACTTCTGTTAGCCGACCAAAAATATAATGAACTTCCCCTGTTTGTAAAGCAACTGGCTGGACTCGCTCAATTTTAGCAATTTCATTTCTCGCTATAGCGATATCTTTACCTAAAGAATCGTCTAATCCAATTCGCAATTTATAATCAGAGGGAATAACTCTAACTCCTTCTTGTAATAATGCTCCTGGTTTTAACAATTCTGGTTTTTGCAGTTCTAAAATTTTGCCTTCACCCGTTAACCCCTTGCGAGATTGTAATTGTATTCTGCCTCGCTTAACTCCTTGGTTGTCTACTAGCTCAAAGACGGGATTTTGGTTGAAAGCTGCAAGAGCTTGAGGTGCTATTCCTCCTAACCAAAGATTAACATTATTCCCCCTAACTTGAGTGATTACTGCTTCCGCAGTGGGGATTGGTCTAGAAATAAAATACGTTGGTTTTGTTTCGTTATTACTATTGTTTTTAGCTTCAATTTCTGGTATTTGATTAGAGGTAAAAGTACTGTTGATGCTGCGAGAGATATTAGTAATGACATTCTCAACTGGAGTGTTACTATTTTCTTGCCACAGGTATTGAGTCATCAAATAAGTAAATGCTCCTGTGACAAAATTATCTAAATATGCTTCGGAAGCAACTTGGTTTTTTCTGGCTGAAGCAATTACTACTCCTTTAGCAATACCCTGTTTTCGGCGTTGTTCTAGTTCTTGGGGAGATATACCTAAATCAGACAGCAATTTCTGTTGATATTCTCGTTCGATGTCGCTAGAAATGTATCCTTTTCCGCCTTCAATTGACCTAATAGTTAGATTCCCCCGTTTCCCTCCCCCAGAATAACAACTATCTAAAACAACAGTGAGATTTTCGGTTTGTATTCGTGACATTAACAAGAAAAGAGTCTTACCTGTAATATCAGAAACTTGCTTTTGATTATCTACTAGAGAAGTAGTGCGATCGCTAGGTACAAAAGTACTATTAAGTTTGTCTTCCAAACCACTCTCTTGGTCAAATACTTGAGAACCGTGTCCTGAAAAGTGATAAACTACAATGTCCCCTGGTTTTGCCTGTTGAATTAAATGTTCTTCAAAAGCTTGTAAAATTCCTTGGCGAGTCGGCTTAATTTCACTTTCATCGCTAACTACTAATATATCTTGAGGATTAAAGCCAAAACGATGCATTAATAGTTCTCTTTGCAAATAAGTATCAGTAATTGCACCTTTGAGATTATCAACGTTTTGATAATTGTTGATTCCTACTAATAACGCTAATTTGCGAGGACTAGAAGAAGCAACAGCTTGAGCATAGCGTAAACTTTGATTTTTGATATCTAACTGACTTAATCCCAAAGTTGTTAAAGCAGAAGTAGCGAATTGCAGAAATTGGCGGCGTTTAAAACGAGACATAATTAACTAATAATTAATTCGTAGTTTAAAAAATAATTTATTAAGTTTGTAGTAAGGACTTTAGTCCTGGATTTTTAAGCACTGAAGTGCTTACTACAAACTCATCAAAATTGATGCGATGAATTACCAGTCTATTTTGATTGTCCAATTAAAGTAAAACCAGCCCAATCAACAAGGTTGGGATGAGTTTTCATCGTCTCCAACATCGCCTGACGCAACGCTTGAGCTTTATCTAACTTCCGCTCTTGAAAATTACGGTAAAATTCCCCCATTAATTCGGCTGTTGGAGCATCAGGAACAGACCATAAAGAAACCACAATACTAGGAACTCCAGCAACAATTAAAGCTCTAGATAAACCGACAACTCCATCTCCAGTAATATTGCCTCCGCCTGTATCGCAAGCACTGAGAACGGCTAATTCGGCTTGTAAATTCAACTCTTGAATTTCACTAGAAGTTAATAAGCCATTATCTTGATTAGAAGGTGCTAGAGCAACTGCTCCTGGGATACCAAAACTCGCAAAATCTTCTAATAGTCCATGAGTTGCTAAATGAATATAGCGTGCATTGGGTAACTGTTTTAACACCTCAGCTTTGGTTGCTTTATTTCCTGTCAAAAACTCAGCATTCAGCAGTTGAGCAACTTCTTTTCCTTCTCGTTCTGCACCAGGTAAATTATTTAGTTGTGTAGGAGATTGGTTATTAGGTAGCTTAATTGTAGGCATTGTGGGATTGCCTACTACTACTGCAAATTTGCTCTTTCCAGTTTGTTTTTGTCGTTTTTGACGGGTAACGTCTAAGGCTTGAATTGAAGGTGCGGTGATGATGGTATGTTTTTCGATGAGATACTTTTCTTTCGAGTCGATTAAAGCTGCAAAGGGAACGAGAAATAGTTCTTTGTGAGGAACAAAAACTACTTTAGCTTCTGGGTTACTTGGTAGTAAATCAGCAATGGGTTCTATGAGTAATTCATGGAGTTGTTTAAGTTTTTCTTTGGCTTGAACTTCAGAAGCATTGCGAGTAGAACCATCCGGTAATTCTGCATCTGGTTTGAGGAATACTCCAATGCTGCGATCTAAACCCATAGTTTTACGGGTATTAGTTACTAAGTCTTTGATAGGAATCTTTTGATTTTTCAAATCGATTTGACGGAATTTTATTTCTCCTGTCGGTTTGATTACCCAAATAACTAATTTTTTTTCTTCTCCAGGAAATGCGTTCCTATTGACTCCATAATTAACCAAAGATAAATACCCTGGATGGAAAAATGTAGTTTCAGAAATAATTGAATATTCTACAATGGTTGCTTGATGAGATTGAGCGATTTGTTTTAATTGTTCTACCTTGAGTGGTTGAATATTTGATGGGGCTGTATTGGTGGGAGTTGTAGCTGTAAGGTAATCAAGCATTTCTGGGGATTTTTGAGCCTCTTCCAAATAGCTTTTTTTGAGTTCTTGTATTAGAGCTTCTCCATCACACTCAAATTTACTACTAACAAATATATGTTCCATTCCTTTAGGAACATTAACTTCAGGATGTAGACTTTCCTGTTCTTTACAAATACTTTCAGAAGTGTACTGAGTATCAACAAAAGCATCAACTTTTTCTTTTAGTGTAAGCTCTCTTGGCGCTGTTGCAGCTTCTACTAAAATACGTCCGCGTCCCCATTCTGAAGCTGCTAGAGCTTCCTCTGATTTATTTTGAGCTAAAAGCACTCGCTGTAAATGATAAGTGGCACGAACCTGATTATCAAATAAATCGAGATTGTTATGGATATTTGCTTGAGATGCTGATGTTTTTCTATTAGTTTCAAATATTTGAATTGCTTGCCTCAATTCTTTTTCTGCTTGTTCTAGTTTTCCTAATTTTTCTAAAGCTATTCCTGCTAAAACATGACCATGACCATCACCTAAATCAAGAACAGGGGAAGTCAAAAGGTCTCCGAAAGGGTTAGTAAAATTATTCGGAGATTTAGCTTCTTCTATAGCTTTTCGAGCGTGACTAAGGGCTAGATCGTATTTTCCTAAACTATAATATGCTCTACTTGTATACAAGGAAGAATATACAAACTTTGAATTATAGAATTGAAAAGAATTTTTGTAATCTTTATCTATTTTACTGACTATTTTATCAGCTTCTTGAAAATAAGTTAGTGCTTTACTAGGATTTTTTTGTTGTAAATAAGTTTCACCTATCAGAAATAAAATTGGTAAACGATGATAAAGTATCTCCAGAAAATAATTGCTCATTTTCTGAATATCACCACTAGCTGATTCTTTTTCTGTTGCTTGATATCTGGCTGCTGATAAGTGTTCGGCTGGTTCTAAATTAGCTAGAGCATTAATATAATCTCCCTGGTAAAGATAAAATGTTCCCAAAGCTTTCAGGGCTGCAATTTTTTCTGGTTCTTTTCCAATAGCTTTGGCTTGAGAAAATGCTTGCTCAAAGTAAGCTTTCGCTCCAACATAATCTTGTTTACTTTGTTGTAAAAAACCTTGGGCTATTAACTCTTCTACTTGGGGATTTAATTCAAATTGTGGTGCTGATTTTTCTTTTTCTTCAGTTACTTGAGGTTCTAATTCTGTTTTTGTTTGTTCTGCATTAGGATTTAATTCAGTAAATATAGGTTGTAATTTTTTTAATTTATCGTATGCTCCTCGTGTGTAATAAATTAAGTAAAGTCTATCTACAATATTTTTTGCACTTTCTGTATCTCTAATTCGGCGATAAATCATCATCGCTTGTTCGAGAGATTCTGTACCTTGTGTGTATTGTCCTGCTTCTAATTGTTTTTCTCCCTGCTGCCTTAATCTATCGGCTTCTGCTTTAGTATTATTTTGAGCGATCGCCACAGGTAATTGAAAAGATAACAAACTCAAACTAGAGGTAAAAATTACAGTAAATAATGCCAAAAATGTCAAGAAAAATTTGGCATTTTTATATTGTTTTTTCATGTTTTTATGTCAATTATTCAGGAATAGGATTACAACATTCAACTAAAGGCTCGGAAATGAATTCTGCTAATTCTACATTGGTGTTAGATAACAAATCTGACCAATCTTGTTTGAATTCTTGTTCTGTCGGTTTAGACTTACGTAATTGAATTAATGCAGTAATAGTTTCATGCCATAAACCTTGATTTGCATATAAATTAATTCGTCCTTGGATAGTAGTAGTTGATGTTAATTTAGTTTTCAAAACTTCGTTTGTAGCTACTCGTTGCACTATTCCCTGTACTCCTGTAAATGAAGGTTCAATATTGGGTTCGCAACTAAAGGAAACTTGCCAACGATAAGCACGATTTACTTCTAAAGCAGGCGCAGTTTCAGGTATCGGGAAACCCATGATACCTTCACCTTTATTAATTTCATAATTCACGTGAGCTACTATAGTACTTTTGCGTTCATCTTTAAGAATTAGCTTTAAACAACCCCGTTCATAAGGAATGTAAAACCAAAAAGTAGGACGTTCGGCGAGGGTATTTGCCCAATTTGTTTTCGGTATTAAAGCAGTGATATCTTTTTCTACAGTAGGACAAATAGGACGACTACCTGTATCAGCAGAAGATCCAGAGCGATTTCCTCCCGGTGCGCCATTGTTAGGAGGTTTAAATTCAAGCGGTTCTTTGGTGGGAAGATTTTGACCAGCTACTGGGTGAATCAAATAGCGATCGCCTAATAATAAAGTTAAAGTTAAAAGGTAAATATAAGCTATTTTTTTGCTCATGACTTTATATTTTTGTTCAATAGGCTTATTGCATAAATTTTTTTCTCACGCAGAGGCCCAGAGGCGCAGAGAAGAGAACGGAGAGGAGGCTTTTGTAAGGGGTCTAATATTTAACTAATATTTACACTTGTAAATAAGTCTTTAATGAATGGTGTTAGTTAATTAACATATCAACTATGACTCGTTTTTTTGTTACTTACGTATAACTTTATCACTAATCTTAAGTATTATTTCTACTTTGTAAAATCTTTAAAGTAAGTATTTGACTCCAATGTTTTATTAAAAGCCATCCACTCAGGCTACTGATAGATAAAGAGATTGCAGATGATACTAATGGTATCCATGTGCCTTGAAGTAAAAATACAAAGCAAATTAGAGACAGAATCGAGATACAAATTACAGTATATACAAATAGTAAAAAAGAATTAATATTTCTTAAGAAAATGATGGCAATTCCACTTCCTGTTAAAGACCAAATTACAATCCAAAATCCTTCTGCTGTTTCCGACAAACTCCACAATAAAGGTCGTTTATCTAAAACTGCGCTGAGTATTTGACTGGTCATTTGCGCCTGAATATCAACTCCAGACATTTGAGGCAATACACCTTTACTATAAGGAGTAGAAAAGTAATCTGTGGGATTAGATATGGGAGCAACTACACCAATGATGACAATGCGTTCCTTTATTAATTCTGGATTAAACTTATTTTCCAGCACATCATTAAAAGAAACAGTTGCAGCAATCTTTTCAGAATTTCGATAATTAAGTAGAAGTTGAAACCCACGATTATCTAGTTGATGGTATGCACCAGTATTTGATTGTAAACGTTGAATTATAGTCTCACCAATTTTGATGCGATCGCTATCTATTTCTTCAGGCTTGATTCCTTTGGAATTTAAGTATTTCGATGCTAATTGAAAGCTAAAAGAAAAGCTGGTGGGACAGGGATTATTCAAGTCGGGATTGATGAATAATAGATGACGACGAACAACTCCATTGTCTAACTCTATATTGCTAAATCCTAAGCGACTTTCAGGAACTCTCGAATGTGATGAAATACCGGGTTGATTTGGATTATTATCAGTCAATTTTATGCTACATAAAGCAATTAAACGGTCATCATTTTGCAAAAGATTAAGTAATTTTTGATGACCTGGTTCTACGGGGCGATCGCGGAATATTAACAACCCAATTGTGCTAGGTTTATACTGTTTTATACGCTCGATAGTTTCAGCTAATTTACCATCAGATATAGGATAACCCAAGCGGTTGATATCCTTTTCTGTAGCTTCAACTATTAACAACCGAGAATCTACCCCTTCATTGGGACGCATTCTCATCAACCAGTCGAAAGCTTGAAATTCTAAGGATTGGAATAAACCAAAAGACCGCACTCCTATTACTACCATCGCTAGCAATAAACCAGATAAAATTACTCCTCCTTTACGAAATAGTAAATTTGAAGTATATGCTAACGGAGGATCACGTAATTCTTCCCAAGTAGGTGGTTTAACAGACCAATGTTGACAAACTACAGGTAGCCAACTTGCACAGTAATATTTATCTTCTATATCTTTAAGTCTACTTCTGGCTTCTCGTATCGCTAAATAGAAAGATTTCCCACTAGAAAAACTAGCAATAAACTCTGCTAAAAACTCTTGAGCTACTTGATTTTGAACTTGCTCCCGCATCACAATAATCTGAGAAATTCCTAACTCTTCAAGTTGAGGTACTAATCCTAAACCTTGACAGGAATTGAATATGGCTAGTTGTAACCCATTCTCTATCGCTACTTCTAATGCTGAATTTAATTCGGATATTTCTAGCTTGGTTTTCGCGTTGATACTAATCCATCCTTTCTGAGCATTAGACTTACTATGTCCAGCATAAAATAAGATATCCCAACCTGATTTTTCTCTGAGGCGATCGCAAATTTGTTTACGAGAAGGCTGAGAGACAATTTCTAACTCTACTTCTCGATTATTTCTTAAAGTATTCAAATCTATTTCTGGATCGATATTCGTACAATCTCCAATAATTGCTAATATTCGGACTTTTCCAGCAGTTAACGACTTGTGTTTGAGTTTTAAAGAAAATTTAGGCGCACTTAAAACAACTTCTGCTTTTGTGTACTTCTTAAAAAAATTCCATTCATGCCAAGGTAATTTTCTTAATATATCGTTATCAGTTTGAATTACTAAAACAACTTCATCTTTCGTATTTATGTTAGTGCGTAAAGCCTGATCTATTGATTGAAATTCTGACGAGTTCAGCCATTGATTAATTATCTCAATCATATAAGCAGTTAATTCTACTGCACTTTCTTGACTTCCTCGCTCTATATTATCTTCTGCAAATTCTAATATTCTCGGTTTAAAACCGATACTTGCACTGTCAAAATCTCCATCTAAGAAACCACCTCCAGTACCAATAAAAGCCTCATATAGACACTGCCATTTCTGATAAGTTTTTTCAATTTCTTCGTTAGGTGGTAGGCTCCCAGTATCTATTTCTTCCAGTAATTCTTCTCCTGCATATAGCTTCAATAAAATCTGAGAAAATCCACTTTGAAAATTTCCTTGTCCCAACCGCAAAGAAATAATTTTCTTCATTATTGTTCGTCAAGCTCTAAAAATTAAACGATAAATTCTTCAGTTATGTTAGCATCACCAAGAGTTATTCTCAGCTTAAATTTATCTCCTGATTCACTAGTAAATTCTGGTAACTGAATAAAATAATCTCTCAATTCAGATTTGACTTCTTTTAGACTTTCTTCTAATTGAGAAAGTATCTCTAATTTCAGACCTGATGGCAAATATTTTTCTCCAGAAACTGGACATAAACGAGCGCGAATTTTTAGCTTTTGTTCTGATTGTGGTGTGACAGTCATCAGCAACATTACTGCTTGACTAGCTAAATTCATTTTTAAGTCAATCAATTTAGCTTTATTGATAGCTTCAGAACTATTTCTAGTCATATAACTAAGATTTTGTGGTTGTCTCATCAACAACTCTTCCGCATTTTGCCATTCTCGTCTCATATTTTCTTTAGTTTCTTTAAACCAATGTCTGAGTATTACGACTCCTTCTTTGATTGATTCACCAAGAGTTTGTCTGACAATTTCAGATTGTTCTTTTTGGCTCAGATATTCAGGAAAATCTTCTAAAGAACGCAATTGATTCAAAGATACAATTCCTTGTGTTTCTTCTACTGAGGATACAAAACCAAGAATCTTTGCTTCTTGGAACGATTCATCTATATGTGCAAATACATAACCAATACGATTTGACCAAACATCCTCTGGAACATGAATATCGCCATCAAAAAAAACTGCACGACATTCTAATTTTCCGTGATTCTTAACTTCTAAATCTACTACATCAGCAAAAGTGGATATTACAGGATTGTTAAAGTCGCTGTTATTCCAATCAGTTTCATATCCCAGAATTTCTAAATAATCCTTGACAGCACATGTAGCCAAAACATTATAATAGAATTCTTTGGCTTTAAGCTTAGTTAATTTTTTTCTGCTCAACTTTTTGGCTATTTCTCGGTGAACAGATTTTAGATGAACTGTGAAGATAAAATTTTCAGTTATTTCCCAAGTATTCATGACTTCTAGTCCCTAATTTTTTATTGTAAATATTCTGTTAAATCGGCTTTAACTTGTTCAAATTCTCGTTCGTAAAAACTTTTTATTGTGGTGTATGGGATGTTCCATGTTTTTGAGAGATTTTTAAATGTTTCTCCTTCCCAATTAATAGCAATTAATACATCTTTAAATGTGATGTCAGTTCTGTCTTTTCTAATTGGTTTTCCAAGTTTATTGTTAGGGTCTTCTTTAATAAGATTTTTAATTTCTTCGGATTGTTGATAGTAAGCAAATTCTTTTTCAGCATTTTCAAAAAGATATTCTTTCATTGAATTAGGGTCTGCGGGAGAAATGCTGATTTTTTCTTCTTCTTGTTTCTTAGATTGACTTTTCTTGATTCCTAATATTCTTCCAGCCGCATCTAGAAATTTTATAGGAATCCAGTGATTTATCCAAGCCATAAAATCTCCTCTTATTTCATCATATCTATCAATATTATCTAAAATATAGCGAATAGACTCTCCTTTAGCTTCTAGAAAAGCATCTTCATAATCTTGTGGAGATAATTGTAAGTTTGACCCAAGTCCTTGTTTCTTGTATGTATTTTTTGTTTCCATAGCTTTAATCAGGCATTGCACGGCTTGTTTTCTTTGAAAGCTATTCGGTTGAGCATTTTTAATTTCTATTGCTAAAGTATTGATAAATTTATCTGTTATTAACTTTTTTTGATATTTTTTCTGTAGAATTGTAGCTTCTTTTAGCAAAAAAACTGCCAATTCTTTTAAGTCATTTTTTCGGATGACATGAAGTTGAAATACTTCTTCAATTTCTGTTTGTAAATCTTTTTTTATTTGCTGAACCTCTTCACCAAAAAGATTGATAATATATCGAGAATGCCACCAATAGCATGAAGATAATTGCGCGATAAATTTAGTTTTGATATTTGTTTTTTCCTGAGTTTCTGATGAAGTATTTTGATACTTTTTGAGTAAATAAACTAACTCTTCTGTATTCATCTTTTCTTTTACCCTTTTTAGGATGCTCCATACAGCATATTTCAGGTAAATGAAGTACACGGTTAGGGGTCGCCCTTACAATAGTCTGTACCTCACTAAGCTGAAATTTGATGTATCTCTCTGAGCAGTTTATACCCAGAAAGCGACTCAAGCTCACTCATTGTCTCAACCACCTACGAATGTAGGTAGTTGAAACAATGCATTTATCAATTTTTCTCCACAATAAGCAAGATTTTACGCAAAATTTTAATCTAATTTGAGATGTCAAAAGTAGTGAGGACTGGGGAGTACTATTTATCTGATATTAGGCGGGTGGGGTAAAATTAAAATAATATTCCTGCAAGTCAAGCAATGAATTCAAACGTAATCGGTGGAGAATTAGAAGTTTGCTGCACTTCCCCCATGACTGGGTTTTATCGTGACGGCTTTTGTCGTACAGGCGGTCAAGATTTTGGGTCGCACGTTATATGTGCCGAACTCACACAAGAATTTCTGGAATTTACTAAATCTCGCGGTAACGACCTGAGTACACCTGCTCCTGAATATAATTTTCCTGGACTGAAAGCAGGCGATCGCTGGTGTTTATGTGCTTCTCGCTGGCAAGAAGCCCTAAAAGCCGGTGTTGCTCCCCCAGTAATCCTTTCAGCAACTCATCCTAGAGCCTTAGAAGTAGTTTCCCTAGACGATCTCAAAAAACATGCCCTAACTTGATTGGGCATTGGGCATTGGCGATGTTGACTGTTGACTGGGTAATTGTTATTATTCCCGCCTGTTTGCCTGCCTCCCTCATCTCCCATGCCCCATGCCC
>NZ_JACKZU010000811.1:0-377 GCF_014222165.1 Nostoc sp. 2RC | reverse complement strand
GTTACGACTTCACCCCAATCATTTGTCCCACCTTCGACGGCTAGCTCCAAATGGTTACTCCACCGGCTTCGGGTGTTACAAACTCTCGTGGTGTGACGGGCGGTGTGTACAAGACCCGGGAACGTATTCACCGTAGCATGCTGATCTACGATTACTAGCGATTCCAGCTTCATATAGTCGAGTTGCAGACTACAATCCGAACTGAGAACAACTTTATGGGGTTTGCTTGACCTCGCGGTTTCGCTGCCCTTTGTATTGTCCATTGTAGCACGTGTGTAGCCCAGCTCATAAGGGGCATGATGATTTGACGTCATCCCCACCTTCCTCCGAGTTAACCCCGGCAGTTTCTTACGAGTCCCCACCACAACGTGCTGGCA
>NZ_JACKZU010000138.1:0-19791 GCF_014222165.1 Nostoc sp. 2RC | reverse complement strand
TCCCACCCCTCCCACACTTCCTGCTTGCTCAATACCCCATGCCCAATACCCTATCCGCCAGGATGACTATTAATATACCGATAGCGCTGGCACTCTCAATACTGTATTCTCTGATAAATTAGTATCTGCAAAAACTATTTCCTACTCCCAATTCCAAAGGGGTTAGTAAAAAATTTCATTAAACAAGCATTTTAGACTTATCCATAATCCCAAGATGCCTTCTAAGCGAATCTTGTTTATCAGTAACGGCCACGGAGAGGATAATCACACCTCTCATGTAATTCAGACTCTGCGAGAATTGTCTCCTTCTATTGAAATGGCGGCAATGCCGATTGTGGGGGAAGGAAAAGCTTACCGTAGTTTGGATATTCCCATTATTGGGCCCACACAAACAATGCCCTCTGGCGGATTCTTTTACATGAAGCGCCTGTATTTGCTCAAAGATTTTCAATCGGGATTGATTGGGTTAACGTGGCGACAGTTACAAGCGGTGTTGCAATACGCCCCTAACTGTGATTTGGTGATGGCCACTGGGGATTTTATCTCTCAGACATTTGCTTACTTAACAAAGCGCCCCTTTGTCTCGTTTATTTCTTGTCTTTCTGCCCTTTATGAAGGACGATTGCGTATCAATCCACTGTTGTGGCACGATTTGAATTCTTCTCGCTGTTTAACAGTTTTCACTAGAGATTCTTATACGGCTTTTGACTTGCAACGGCAAGGTATAACTAAAGCTCAGTTTGGTGGAATTCCGGCTTTAGATCGCCTTGTCCCCACTGGGGTGGACTTGCAACTTAAACCGGAGGTTCCAACTATCGCCTTGTTACCAGGTTCACGAATGCCAGAGGCGGCAAGAAATTTCTGTTTGCAGTTACAACTGGTGGTGGAAATTGCCAAGGTAATGCCTGAGTCTGGATTGCAGTTTCGTGCGGCTTTAGTACCAAATTTGATGGCAGAATTAGACGACATTGCTAAAAGTGAAGGCTGGCAATTAAATCAAGGGGTACTCACTTATTCTTTGGCTGGTAGTTCTGCTGAAGAATCGCCGCTAGTAGAAGTAAAATGTTACTCCAATGCTTTCAGTGATATTTTATATTACTCTACCCTGGTAATTGGCATGGCAGGGTTAGCGGTGGATTTAGCAGTGGCGATCGGCAAACCGATTATCCAAATTCCCGGACAAGGGCCTCAATTTACCTATGCGTTTGCAGAGGCGCAAACGCGATTGTTAGGGATTAATGCCCAAACCATCGGCACAGGGCCAGCAACTCCTGACACTCTCAAACAAGCGGCTCTACGATTAGTGGAAACTTTACAAGATGCAGACTATCTAGCTCAGTGTCAAAAAAATGGCCCTGAGCGATTCGGCCCGTCCGGCGCATCCCAAAGAATTGCCAGCTTTATACTAAAGTCTTTAGGAGAAATTGAGTAAAAATTACGTCAGAATTCAGGAGTCAGAATTCAGGAGCCAGAATTCAGGAGTCAGAATTCAGGAGTCAGAATTCAGGAGTCAGAATTCAGGAGTCAGAATTCAGGAGTCAGAATTCAGAATCTACAAGTATTAGAGCAGAAAATCTATGAGAGACGGTCTTGTAGACTCCCGGAGGGGGGTTTCTCGCAGAGTCACCCAACACCAAGATTTTGTCGTTTGTTGAATTTGCTCAATCGTTCGTTGAATTTGCTCAATCGTTTGTTGAATTTGCTCAATCGTTTGTTGAATTTGCTCAATTGTTCGTTGAATTTGCTCAATCGTTTGTTGAATTTGCTCAATCGTTTGTTGAATTTGCTCAATCGTTTGTTGAATTTGCTCAATCGTTCGTTGAATTTGCTCAATCGTTTGTTGAATTTGCTCAATTGTTTGTTGAATTCGGGCAATCGTTCGTTAAATTCGGGTAATCGTTTTCTTGTTCGCTGTTACTTATCTCTACGAATAAATTTAATTTTGTCCAACTACTTATGAAAGTCCGCTCTAGCTACTGGCAACTGTTACCTTATTTGTGGCCCCAATGGCCGCTGTTAGTTCGGGGATTGGTTTGTATCTTAGGATTTGTGTTGCTCACTTTAGCACTGCCTTACTTAACAGGTCAGATCGCTTTTTTTGTCGGTCAGGGAAATGTTAACCAGATTGCTTACTGGCTGGGACTCGCTACTGTAGTTTTTTTGCTTCGCGGGCTTTGTCAATACGGGCAGAATGTTTTTATGATTGCTGCTGCCCTGAATATGGTTTTAAATTTGCGTAAGCGGCTTTACGCTCATTTGCACAAGCTGGGATTGGATTATTTTGAAACTACACAAACGGGTGACCTCACTTATCGGCTAACTGAAGATATCGATCGCGTGGGGGAAATTGTAGACAAGTTATCCCATCAGTTTCTTTCCAATTTGTTGCAATTAATTGCCATTCCCATTTACATGCTGTATCTGAATTGGCAACTTACCCTTGCAAGTTTGGTTTTGGCTCCTTTAATGGCTTGGTTAATTGGTCTATTTGGTCAGCGATTACTGGTACTATCTCGCCAAAGTCAAAATCAAGTTTCTAATTTGTCGGCGATGCTAACTGAAGTGTTTAGCGGAATTCGCGTGGTGCAAGCTTTTGCTGCACAAGGTTATGAAATTCAGCGTTTTGAGCGAGAAGCAGAACGCAATCGCCAAGCTAAGTATCGCGCTCAACAACTCAAATCAATTCAATTTCCGGTTGTGGGTTTTTTGGAAGCGGTTAGTATTATGCTGCTGTTTCTTTTGGGAGGATGGCAAATTTCTCAAAACCAACTGACAGCTCAAGGTTTTATCAGTTTTTTAGCTGCTGTGGCTATCTTGATTCAGCCAATCGATTTGTTGATTAGCAATTACAACGAGTATAAACAAACTGAGGCTTCCGTTGAACGGATTTTTGAATTGATGGCGAAGCAGCCGAGTTTAATTGAAAAGCCAAATGCTCAGGAATTACCGCGAGTTACTGGTAAGGTAGAGTATCGCCACGTGAATTTTGCTTACAACCCAGGTCAGCCAGTCCTCAAGGATCTGTCTTTGCTAGCTACTCCTGGTAATGTCATTGCTTTAGTTGGTAGTTCTGGGGCGGGAAAATCGACATTAATTAGCCTTTTACTTCGCTTCTACGATCCCCAGGCGGGTGAAATTTTCGTTGATGATGTTGATATCCGCGATGTCTCCCTCAGGAGTTTGCGCCGTCAAATTGGCATTGTTCCCCAAGATATTACGCTGTTTTCTGGAACTATCGCCGAAAATATTGGTTACGGTCAGGAAGAATTAAATTTAGCAGCAATTGAGGAAGCGGCGAAGATTGCCAACGCTCACTCGTTTATTACCCAGTTTTCCCAAGGTTACCATAGCTGGGTGGGAGAACGGGGAGTTAATTTATCGGGAGGACAACGCCAAAGATTAGCGATCGCCAGAGCAATTGTCAACGATCCCCGAATTCTCATCTTGGATGAAGCTACTTCTGCCTTGGATTCAGAATCAGAAGCATTAGTGCAAGAAGCACTAGAGCGAGTGATGCAAAACCGCACCGTGTTTATTATCGCCCATCGCTTAAGCAGCGTTCGTAGAGCTGACTGCATTCTCGTACTAGAACAAGGACAAGTGGTGGAAGCTGGTACTCACACCTCCCTTTTGTCTCAAGAAGGACGCTATGCGCGTTTTTATGCCCAACAGTTTTACTCTACAAATGAGGGAGGCAATATTAATTAGGAATTTTTACTATCTCAATCCAATTTGAGTTGGGAAAAATATTAGTGGTGGCTGTTGACTGTAAATGCTTCTTGAGATGCTTATCAATTCATAACAAGATTTATTAAAATTAAACAAGAATAATATATTGATAAGTTAATAAATTTAGTTCATGACTGCAATCCAGTTCCAGAATTTACCCGATACACAGCAACAAAAGACCACTTTACCCCACTTGGGGCTGGTTTGTATCACCTTTGATAAACAAGTGCGTTTTCGGACAATGACGCGCACGCGGTACTTAAAACTAACTCTTGAGGAACGTGAAACTGCCCTCAGAGAACTGTATCAGCATAATTTACAGCGTTTACATGACGCTTTATCCTTTTGTGAGAAAAATCAAATTCAGCTGTATCGGATGTCTAGTGCTTTATTTCCTCTTTGTGATATAGAAGACGAAATCGGGGCAAATATATTAGAGGAAATGAGCGATGCATTAGCAAAAATTGGCGGACGTGCAAAAGCATTAAACATCAGAATGGTATTGCATCCCGACCAATATGTAGTGCTGAGTTCTGATTCACCAGAAATAGTGAAAACAAGTATCAAAATTCTCCAACGCCACGCCCGCAACCTCGATTTATTAGGCTTACCCCAATCGCCTTGGTCATTGATGAATATTCATGGTGGCAAATCTCAACGCAGCGAACAACTTGTAAAAGTAATTTCCGAATTACCACCAGCAATTAAAAATCGGTTGACTTTAGAAAACGATGAATATGCCTATAGTGCTAGTGAAATTTTAGCAGTATGTCAGCAGGCAGAAATCCCAATGGTGTTTGATGCTCATCACCAGATTTGCCACGAAAATTTAGATAGCTACGACGATCCAAGTGTGGCATCTATGTTACATGCAGCACGAGAAACTTGGGCAAATCCAGATTGGCAATTAGTTCATATTTCCAACGGTGAAGAAGGTTTTAATGATAGAAAGCACAGCAATTTAATTACTGCTATGCCCGATGTTTACCATGAAGTACCTTGGATAGAAGTGGAAGCCAAACAAAAAGAAGTAGCGATCGCTCATTTGCGTTCTTGGTGGCTGATGGAGTCGGGAGTCTGAATTCAGGAGTCAGGAGTCAGAATTCAGGAGTCAGGAGTCAGAATTCAGAATTCAGGAGTCAGAATTTAGAATTTAGATGCAATCAGTTTAGAGTAAGACTCAATAGTGTATGTTGTTAACTACTGAATCAAAAATTTAGTTTGCTGTTTCACCATTTCTTCAACAGCCATTAAACTCCCAACTCCCAACTCCTAACTCCTAACTCCTAACTCCTAACTTCTAACTTCCCAACTCCTAATTTCCCAACTAAAGTATGGCGATCGCAATCGATTTTGGCACTAGCAACACAGTCATTGCTCGTTGGAATTCTGTAACCCAACAGCCAGAAACCTTGAATTTACCTGGTTTATCAATTAAACAAAGTCTCAATCCACCGCTGATTCCGAGTTTAGTTTATATTGAAGACGCAGCAGCAAGTAAAATCTTAGTGGGTCAACAAGTACGCGATCGCGGTCTCGATCTCAAGGGCGAAACTAGATTTTTCCGCAGCTTCAAGCGCGGTATTGGTGCTAATATTCAAGGTTTTTTACCTGAGTTAGATGGACAAATTGTCACTTTTGAGCAGGTTGGGCAATGGTTTCTCACCGAAGTAATTGCAGAACTAGCACCCCTAGAAGGTGGCTTAGATTCTCTGGTGTTAACAGTACCAGTAGATAGTTTTGAAGCCTACCGTCATTGGTTAGGAAAAGTTTGCCAGTCTTTAAAAGTCGAACAAGTGCGAATGCTGGATGAACCCACAGCCGCCGCTTTGGGTTATGGCTTGGCAGATCGAGAAATTATCTTGGTAATTGACTTTGGTGGCGGTACTTTGGATTTGTCCCTTGTGCGGTTGGATCGAAGCGTGCAAGCAACTACAAAACCAGTGGGATTTTTGCTGAAATGGGGTAATAAATCTTTAGCTGAAGATTCTAAACAAAAAATCAAAACAGCCCGTGTATTGGCGAAAGCTGGACAGAATTTAGGCGGTACTGATATTGATAATTGGTTAGTAGATTACTTTGCCAAAAATCAAGGACTAGCGGTTAGTCCTTTGACAACAAGATTGGCGGAAAAAGTGAAAATTCAGTTATCAACTCAAAATCAAGCCAGTGAAGTTTATTTTGATGATGAAACATTTGAAAGTTATGAATTGGAATTAAACCGCGAAACTTTTGAAAATGTCCTCAAAGAACACGCATTTTTTGAGTTATTAGATGAATCCATGACGACGTTGTTGCAACAAGCAAGACGCCAAGGAATAGAAATTGCAGATATTAATGCAGTTTTATTAGTTGGTGGAACTGTACAATTGCCAGCAGTGCAGACATGGATTAAACAATATTTTGAGCCAGAAAAAATTCGTTGCGAACGTCCCTTTGAAGCCATTGCCCAAGGTGCGTTACAAATCGCCCAAGGCATTGAAATCAAAGACTTTCTCTACCATAGCTATGGTATTCGCTACTGGGATCGCCGCAATCAACGCCACCATTGGCATCCCATAATTAAAGCTGGACAGCCATATCCCATGAGTCAGCCAGTAGAATTAGTTTTAGGGGCTTCTGTGGAGAATCAGCCAAGCATTGAATTAATTATGGGAGAATTGGGGGCAGACACAGGTAATACGGAAGTTTATTTTGATGGCGATCGCTTAATTACTCGTCGTCTTGAAAGTAGTGAAATCAGCGTCAAACCCCTCAATGACAAAGAAGGTGCTAGAACAATAGCCCAACTGACACCAAGCGGATTTCCGGGGAGCGATCGTATTAAAATCTTCTTCCAAGTTGATGAACAACGCTTTTTGCGAATCACCGTTGAGGACTTGTTAACCAATGACACGCTTTTAGAAAATCAACTCGCAGCACAGTTAAGTTAAGAATTATACTTCAATACCTTTAGTGTTAAGTAAAATAAAAACCCCTCCCCGCAGGCGGGGAGGGGAGACAAAGCGTAGCTTTGGCTCTTTGGGGTGCAATGGCTGTGGGAATTATCACTAATTATGCGGACATGATATTATACTAATTTGTATTCACCAAACGTAATTTCATCATTTCTATTCCCCATCTATCCATCTCCCCACTTGCCACCCAAGTTACTATTTTTAAGTGCAACTTAGTATGAAGTATTTTTTTGTTGTTTTTTGAGCTTACTTTATAAAGTTCTTGATTTTTGAACTGACTGTAGCTCTAGCAGTGCTAGTCATAAAGCCAAGTATTTTCTGCAAAATCATCATTTATTGATGTTTGTCGTTCTGCTAGTTTTTCAGATGAACGATGTGATTTTTTATAATTTAGTGGATTGTAGTTTTCCTTTACTGGTTTGATAGCACTAGTTTGTTTAGCAACAACTTGAGATTTAGTTTCTGCTGCTTGTTTTAAAGCATTAATTTCTTCTATCAGTTTAGAATTTGCTTCTGCAAGTTGTAGTGCTGTTTTTTTGGTTTCGTCTAGTTCTTTTGTTAGCTGTTCTGCTAGAATTTTTTGTTCCGAGACTAATGTTTTTTGTTGTGATAGTTTTGATTTCAAATCTACTATTTCTTTTTCTAGAGCAGCTTCCTTTTGATGACTTTTTTCGAGATTGCTTGTCAATTCTTTGACAGTTGCTTCTAAATCAGCTTTTGTAGGATTTGTG
This sequence comes from Nostoc sp. 2RC, assembly GCF_014222165.1. Lineage (NCBI taxonomy): Bacteria > Bacillati > Cyanobacteriota > Cyanophyceae > Nostocales > Nostocaceae > Nostoc > Nostoc sp. 2RC. The sequence continues at coordinate 12,374 of NZ_JACKZU010000138.1, read as the reverse complement.
CGCCTAATAGTAGTTGGTTCTGGTATTGGTGGTGAAGATTCTTCATCAGTTGTAGCCTCTTCGTGGGCTATTTCTTGAGCGGAAACTTCAATCACAGATTCATCTTCTGGAGATGTAAATTTTTGTGCTTCTTGTTGTAGTAAATCTGATAAGCTTTGTTTCTTAGCCATTATTTCCTCCAATCACGCTGTAATTCATCAGCTGCGCGGCGATAGTCTAACTCCGCTTCCCGTGCATTTCCTCCTCGCCATTGAGTAATCGCTACACCTTCAAGCGCGGCTCGTTCGTGAGCTTTGTAAGTGCGAATCAAGGTATTGAAAGCAGGAATACCTAGCCGTGTCAGAGTTTTTTTTGCTTCTAGTGCTTCCCCGATGCTGCGCGTATCGACTTTAGTGAGCAATACCCGATGGGGGGTTCCCAGGGGGATAACGGCTTCCTTGACTGTTTCCACGAGGACAGCTAAATCCATTGCAGACGGGGGTGTAGGCAAAACTAGATAATCTGCGATCGCAACTACCGCTACTAATGCTTCAGAGCGCAGCGCGGGAGGCGTATCCACCACTACTAAATCGTAACCTTTTATTTTTCCCAAATCACCTAAAAGTGTTGGATCTGTTTCTTGAGATAAATCAAATCCCATTCCTTGCTGACTGCGCCCGAACCACCAACTGGCAGAACCTTGAATATCTGCATCAATCAGCAACACCTTTTTTTTCTTCGCGAAGTTTGCAGCTAAGTTGATTGCGGTAGTCGTTTTACCGACTCCTCCTTTACCGTTGAGAATAGCGATGATTTTTGACACTGCTTGCTTCCGATGCTGAGTGTTGAGTTAAGAGTTAGGAGTTAAGAGTTAGGAGTTAAGAGTTAGGAGTGATTTTTGTCCTTGTTCTCTATAGTCTTCCCAGTCCCTAGTCACCAGTCTCCAGTTCCCAGTCCCTAATGATGAATATACCGCTTTCTGTGACCCGCAATCACATAAAAACTCGTAACAATAAAATTTAGCAGCTATTAATTCCACTAATTTCTATGACAACAACTTACAATCTACCTGATGGGCCTCAAATACCGCGCTGGCTGCGGATGATCAAGTTTATTAGTCAGCCTGTAAAATATGTGGATGATTTTGCGAAAATTTACGGCGACAGTTTCACTATTCAAAGCAATCCTTCAGACAACCCCATTGTTTACTTTAGTCAACCAGAAGCACTTGAGCAGATTTTTACATCTGATTTGAGTAGTTTTGAGGTTGGCAGGGGCAATAAAGGACTGAGATTTTTACTTGGCGATCGCTCTTTCATGCTATCAGATGGCGAACGTCACCAGCGGCAAAGACAATTATTAGCTCCTCCTTTTCATGGCGAGAGAATGCGGGCTTATGGCGAGGATATCCGTCAAATCACACAACAGGTAAGCCATCAATGGCAAATGAACAAGCCTTTGAAAATACGTAATTCCATGCAAGAAATCACTTTGCGTGTTATTCTGCGGGTTGTGTTTGGTTTGGAAGCAGGAGAGCGATTTGAGGAATTAAGGCGATCGCTAAGCGATTTACTAGACTTCATGACTTCACCTTTAATGTCTAGCGCTTTCTTTTTCAATTTCATGCAAAAAGATTTTGGTACTTGGAGTCCCTGGGGTTGGATTCTCCAACAACAAAAAAAAATCGATGAACTTATTTATACTCTGCTTCGGGAACGTCGCGCCCAACCCCAGCAAAATCGCCAAGATATCCTTAGTCTGATGATGGCTGCTCGTTATGACGATGGTCAAGGGATGTCAGATAAAGAATTGCACGACGAATTAATGACTCTTTTAGTCGCCGGACATGAAACTACAGCTTCAGCATTAACATGGGCATTTTACTGGATTGATTATTTACCAGAGGTGCGTGAAAACTTGCTACGGGAACTCACCACTGTGGCTCCTAACACAGATTTGAGTACCATTGCTAAATTGCCTTATTTGACAGCAGTTTGCCAAGAAACATTGCGAATTTATCCCATTGCCATGAATGCTTTCTTCCGAATTGTTAAAACCCCAATTGAAATTATGGGTTACAAACTGCCAAAAGGAACCCTAATTATTCCCAGTATTTATTTAGCACATCATCGCGAACAAGTCTATCCACAACCCAAACAATTCAAACCAGAAAGATTTTTAGAAAGACAATATTCCCCATACGAATATTTACCATTTGGTGGTGGTAATCGTCGCTGTATTGGCATGGCATTTGCTATGTATGAAATGAAAATTGTCTTGGCAACTATTTTGTCAGAATTTCAATTATCCTTAGTCAACAAACGTCCCGTGCGTCCCGTGCGCCGTGGTTTAACCACCGCCGCACCGGCTGGAATGCGAATGATTCCAAGCTCTCAAGTAAAACTAGCCAATACACCAGCGTTAGTTTAACAACTAATGGTCTATCGCATTAATTTTGATGAGTTTGTAGTAAGCACTTCAGTGCTTAAAAATCAAGGACTAAAGTCCTAACTACAAACTTATTTATCTCTCAGAACTAATAGGACAGACCACTAGTAGCGTGTCAAGGCTAAAATAGTGCATTAGTAAACTCTTGTGGGGTGGGCATCCTGCCCGCCGTAACATTTCACAAATGATTCGGAATTGCTATAGAACTACTTGGAATTTCTTGTTGCTCGGCAAGTTTCTCATAATGTTCTTTGTCCCGGTATTTAATTACTTTCATAGGTTGATTTCCAACAATTGCTAAAGGTTCTACATTAGCAGTGACCACTGTCCCCGCTGCCACAATTGCACCATCACCAATGGAAACTCCAGGAATAATTAAAACATTTCCACCAATCCAAACATTGCGGCCGATGCTAACAGGCTTATGAATATAAACGTTATGTTCGTATGGCAAATTATTACTTTGATAGTCGTGATTTGCAGACAGAATCACAACATTAAATCCCAGTGTTGTATTGTCACCAATTGTAATTCCGCCACGTCCATCTAAAATAACATCTTGTCCAATATAAACTTTATTTCCCAGAGATACATTTTGCGGATGTTCAATTCTCACATCTCGCTTAAATCGTAAACCTGAGCCACAAAATTTTAACTGACTCTTCAGTTGTTGATGCTTATATCTCCTGATTTTGCTTTCTAAATATTCTTCCCATTTTACCAAATGAGGTATTAATCGTCGTTCAAATACTTGCTCTACTTTATTGATAATTTTTTCTTTTATTTGTTTCATAAAACCTTATATAAATTTGATTCCCCTCTACTTTTAACCACGAAAATAAAAGAACGAAGGGACTTTATTTAGTCATTAGTCATTGGTCATTGGTTATGAATTATTCTCTTTGTTTCCCTTGTCTCCCTTGTCTAAAAACTGCTGTAATTTTATCTAGTTACTGATGAATCCAAACTAATAACAACTTTGCCAAAGTGAGCCGCACTTTTGAGATAACGATATGCTTCTCGCGCTTCATTAAATGGAAAAACTCTATCGATAATTGGTTTAATTTGATGTTGTTGTATTGTCTGATTCATGGCCTCAAACATTTCCCGACTGCCAACGTAGATTCCCTGAACTGTTAAACTTTTAAAAAGTATTGGCATGGGGTCAATTTCACTTCCTCTACCTGACAAAACGCCGATTAAACTAACACGTCCGCCTATGCGGACTGCTTGCAATGATTTTGGTAGAGTTCCAGCACCGCCTACTTCAACTACATGATCTACACCTGTGCGATTAGTTAATTGGTAAACTTGCTTTTCCCAATCTGGTGTTGTTTTGTAGTTGATTGTTTCGTCAGCACCAAGCTGTTTGATTCGTGCCAACTTTTCATCGCTGCTAGAAGTGGCGATCGCTCTAGCACCATGTATCTTAGCAAACTGGAGAGCAAAAATCGAAACTCCCCCAGTACCTAGTAATAAAACGCTATCGCCAGGGCTAATATTGCCTTTTGTCACCAATCCATGCCAAGCTGTAACTGCTGCACAGGGCAATGTCGCTCCTTCAGCATAGGATAGATGGTCTGGTAAAATTACTAAGCCATCTTGGTGTAATATGACATATTTAGCCAACATACCATCGATACCGCCTCCCAGATCGGATTTCATTTGTTCTCTAGTTAAAGAGCCATAAATCCAATCTTGGAAGAAAGTAGCAGCGACGCGATCGCCTATTTTCACCCGTGTCACACCTTTACCCACCGCCACAACTTCCCCCGCACCATCAGACATGGGAATCAACGGATATTTCTGTCCAGCACCGTAGGCTCCTTCAATGACGAGCAAATCACGGTAATTTAAAGATGTTGCTTTCACTTGAACCAAAACTTCACCAGCTGCGGGTTTTGGTTCCGGGCGATCGACTAATGCGAGGGCATCAATACCGGCATTGCTTTGAATTTCGTAAACTTTCATACTTCATAATAGTAAATCGGAAAAAAGTCAAAAGTTAAGGGGACTGCAAAAAATAAATTATTCCAGTGAATGCGTTGACAGTTGGAGGTTCACAGTTAACAGTTAACAGTGAACAATTGCTCAATTTCTAATTTTCAAAATCAGTATTTGCTGCTACTGCTTCCCATGCATCCAATTCAGTAGTTAATGAAGCAATTTTCTTGCGGAACTTGCTGTAAGCGTACTTACCCAGCACCAAACGCAATGGCGGATTTTCTGATTCCACAACCTGAATTAATACCTCAACAGCTTTTTCTGGATCGCCTGGTTGAGTGCCTTCAATTTTTTCTAGAAACTCTAAGAATTTTCCCACAGTTGGTTTGTAGGCGTCCATGCTATTAGCTGCACGGTCAAGCGATCGCCCAATAAAATCAGTACGGAAAGGCCCTGGTTCGACAATTGTCACTTTGATACCCAAAGGTGCAACTTCGCCATGTACAGCTTCTGACACTCCTTCTAAAGCGAACTTAGCACCACCATAGATGGAAAAACCGAGTTCATTGTTGAATCCAGCAATTGCAGACATATTGATAATATGCCCACTTTTTTGCTGTCTCATAATTGGCAATACTGCCCGGATCGTGTTAATTGCACCGAATAAATTAGTATCAAAATTACGCCGAATTTGCTCATCACTGACCTCTTCCAGCGCTCCAATTAGACCATATCCAGCATTGTTAACTAGCACGTCAATTTGTCCAAATGCTTTGAGGGCTTCATCTACTGCTACTTTGACTTGCACAGGATTAGTAACATCTAGAGAAACTGCCTTAACTGTATCTGGGTATTCATTGACCAAATCTTGAAGTTGTTCAGGCTTACGGGCAGTAGCAATTAAGCGATCGCCTCTTTTCACTACTGCTTGAGCCAAATTACGCCCAAAGCCGCTAGAACTACCAGTAATCAACCAAACTTTAGTATTTTTATTAGACACGATAGATTCCGCTGAGTTTCCATCAGTATTTTAGCTATTGAGTAACAATACTGGGCATTGGACATTCTTGCAGAAGTCGGGAAAAGGGGAAAGGGAAAGGGGGAAAGGTTTGGTATTTTCTCTTTTTCCTTTGACCACAAGAGTGCAAAAAGCAATTGATTGCACTCTTACTCCATGAGCTGCGCTCACAAGAAACAATAAAAATCAATATTCTCATGCCCAATGCCCAATGCCCAATGCCCTATTTTTAAGACAGGTCTATTAAAAAGTAAAAAGTCAGCGGAATATGGGTTATCGCCAATCGTCCAGAGCAAAAACATCTGGGCGATTAAATCCAGGTTCATTAGGTCTGTGCATTGCAACTCCAATGATTTCACTGCGAAAACCACGAGCCAACATCCTGCGATAAGCTTCATCTCGACTGGTATTAACACCAGCGATTAAACGTGACATCCCTTGAGCCACAGTCAATGCTTCACACAAATCTAATAATTCCTCGAAACTTTGCCCTGCATCGTTTCCAGAATATACAGCACCAAATCTCACAAAGCAAGTATTACTACCAGCTTCGGTTCCTGGGCCATAATGACAAACTGCAAATCCTGACAAGCCTGCGTCATTCCATAACAATACTGTATCCCCCAGTCCTTGAGCCTGAACTGTCTGAATTTCTCTTGATAAATCTAGTCCTTCATAAATAGAATTGGTGAGTTGAACAATTGCCTCCAGAGTTTGGGCGCGTTCGTTTTCACTGAGAAGTGAATATCTATTTCTTTGGGGTATTGGCTGTAATTGTTCTACTTGTTTTGCCAAAATTGCAGTTAGAAACCGTAGACGAAAACCAAATTTTTGATATAGGATGTGATGCTTGGGACTTTGAGCAAAAGTAAACAGCCCCATCATCGAAGTATTAGCTTCAGTAAGGTAAGCAATGGCAGCTTCAACAAGATGTTGACCTACTTTTTGGTTCCAAAAGTTTGGATGAACGCTCAACGGCCCAAAGTAGCCAAAACTTCCCCAATTTATTGCTAGGTTAGACCCAATTAATTTTCCATCAATCTCCGCAGCAAACACTGAATTTGGGTTGGCTTTCCACCGATGATGTATATAAGCAGCATCTCCGTAAAACTCAGTTGGTTCAGGTAGTCCGATAAAAGTACCAAAGGCCAACCGAAAAATATGGTCAGCAGCAGCTAATTCATTTTCTTGGAGTAACCTAATAGAAACACTCATCTGCTAAATATAGTGATTTTTAATTGAATAGAATACACATTTGAAAATTGAATCATTGTAGGGGCGCACAGCTGTGCGCCCCTACTGTAGTCTATTCAACTTCAAATTGCCATAACTGGCGTTAGGCGGGTGGGAAATCTGTCACAAACATTTTTTGAATCTAGTTCATCGGGCTAGAGAGAATTCATGAACTGCTGTACCTTTTCTAACAGCGGCCGATGTTCAATTTTATCAGCTAACTGTTGGGCATTTTGGTAGCACAATCGTGCCATTTGTTTGCGTTTGGTTGTGGCGTAAAGGCTTCCCATGTTCAATAAAGTGGAAATTTCTCCCAAAGAATCCCCCAGTTCTTGATAAATGGCAATGGCTTGTTTATAGAACTTCATACCTTGGCGATGTTGGGTGAGGATAGTGTGGGTAAAACCAATGTTGTGAAGGGTTGTTGCTTCGCCCGCTTTGTCGCCAATGGCTCGACGTGTTAAAAGAACTTGATAATAAAGTAGTAGGGCTTGTTTGGGTTTTCCTAAATCGCTGTAAACTGAAGCAATATTATTCAAGGTGGTTGCTTCAGCAACTAAATTCTTCACCGCTCGTTGAATCGGCAGTGCTGCTTGAAAATATTCTAGAGCTTGGTCAAACTTGCCTAAAACGCTGTAAGCAAAACCAATACCATTTAAAGTCGTTGCTTCACCAGAAAAGTCACCAAGCAATCGACGCATTGTCAAAATTTGGTTTTGTAGCAGCAATGCGCGTTTTGGTTCTCCTAATCGGGTATAAATCAGTGCTACATCATTGAGAGTAGAAACTTCTCCTTGGATGTCTTGCAATTGTCTGAAAATGAGAAGCGCTCGATCAAAATATTCTAATGCTTGGGAAAAACGTCCCAGACGGCTGTAGGTAGAACCTAAATTGCTCAGTGCAGTTGCTTGTGCGGAGGCGTTGTTGATTTCAACAGCCACACTCAGCGCTTGTTGAAATCGCTCTAATGCTCTTTGAGGTTGCCAGCAACCCAGATAAGCTAAACCAAGGTCATTCAATGTGTAACCTTCCCTAGCCCGGTCTGGAATTGCCCTTGCTAACTGTAAATTCTTAGTCACAAGATCGAGATACTCTTGAAATTTTCCCCGCTGGTAATAGTGGTTTGCTTCATCGCGGCGTTGTTCCCACTCTTTGACAGGATTTAAAGATTGCGTCATCTGACCTCAGTTGCACTCTGCGATAAATAGGCAAGATATTTCTTGGGATGAACTTCTCTTAGGTTTCCCAAATTTTAGTTAACCTATATCTTCTACCTTTAGATATAAGACGTAAAGAGAGAAGTATGGTAATCTTTCATACTTAAAAGTATACCCATGCAGTAATTAATACAAACACACTAGTGAGGATTGATGACAGTTGACTGTTGACGGTTAACTGTCAAGTGTTAACGTAAAATTTCATCTATTTGAACCACAATCCCTGGTAGGGGCGAACGGCCATAGCCTACACCTTTACAATGTGGTTTATTTACCTGGAAATTGCTGTAAGAGTGGTAAGACTAACGCAAAAATTATGTAATTTCGTCATTATGAGCAATAGAGAAGTAATCCGCCCTGACACTGGGATTGCTTCCCTACACTACATTCTGGTGGCAATGACAATATCGGCGTTGCGTAAGTCCTAAGAGCCAAATTTTTACTCGAAATCAGTGTGCGTACTTGACGATCGCAAAATGTGAAGCAGTGAAAACAAACAGATTAATATTGTATAGTGTTTGACTATGCAATTGAACTAACAACTGTTAAAAGTGTGTTTTTGCCAAACATGAATATAATGCTCTTATTATGAGCATCTACCAATCTCTCAACAAAAAATCATACACACAACACGGTCGCGGTGAAAATGACTGGCGGTTGTTTTTGCGTTTAGTGCCTTATGCCCGTCGCAGTGGCACACTGTTGGCACTTTCAATGTTCTTACTCGTACCGCTTGCCATCGCTAATGCCGTACAACCGCTGTTAATTGGACAAGTGATTTCCCTAATTCGTAAAGAATCGAGTATTTACGAATTCCTGAGGAATCGTCCATTCCCACAAGCGCTAAATATTTTAGAAGGGTTATTGCTGATTTCAATCGTCATCCGCTTGGTGTTGACAGGTTATCAGGGTTATCTCGTACAAAAGTTAGGGCAACAAATTACCACAGCAATTCGCCAGGATTTATTCCAACATGTAACATCTCTGGCGGTACGTTTTTTTGACAGGACACCAGTAGGGAAATTAATTACTAGAATTACCAGTGATGTGGAAGTGTTAGGCGATGTCTTTTCCACGGGAGCCATCGGTATCCTGTCCGATTTCTTATCGATGCTGGTAATTATTGCTTTAATGTTTTCTATTCAATGGCAACTAGCTTGCTTGTTACTATTGATGCTGTTACCAATTAGTTGGGTAACAATTTATTTACAAAAACAGTATCGCAAAGCCAATTATAAAGGGCGGGAAGAACTTTCGATACTTAATTCACAGCTACAAGAAAATGTAGTTGGTATTAATGTAGTGCAGTTGTTCCGCAGAGAAAAATTTAATGCTGAATTATTTCGTGCCACCAACAACCGCTACACTCAACAAGTAGATAAAAACATTTTTTATGATGCAGCTGTTTCTGCAACTTTGGAGTGGGTTGGATTAGTAGCGATCGCGGGTGTTTTGTGGTTGGGTGGTTTGATGCTTTTGGATAAAGAGTTGACTTTCGGTACTTTATCGGCATTTATTTTATATGCCCAACGATTATTCGATCCATTAAGAAACTTTGCCGAAAAATTTACCGTAATTCAAGCTGGTTTTACTGCTATTGAACGCGTCGGCGATGTATTAGATGAACCGATAGAAATCCGCGATCGCACTAATGTGCGCTACTCAATTCTGGATGCCAAATTCGGCTACATAGACGAAATAGTTGCAAATTTAGAATCTCCAGATATCAAATCACCACCGGAACTCGGAGAAATTCGTTTTGAACACGTTTGGTTTGCTTATAAAAACGATGATTATGTCATTAAAGATTTAGATTTCACCATTCATCCTGGTGAAAAAATTGCATTAGTCGGCCCCACGGGTGCGGGGAAAACTTCCATTATTCGCCTGTTGTGTCGTCTTTACGAACCCACACAAGGACGCATTCTCATTGATGGCATAGATATTAGAGAAGTGCCACAAGCAGAACTGCGGCGTTATATGGCAGTAATTTTACAAGATGGTTTTGTGTTTGCTGGTGATGTGAAAAGCAACATTTCCTTAGGAGATGGTTATACAATTGAGCAGATTCAACAAGCAGCAGAAAAAACCAACATTGCCCAGTTTATAGAAGAGTTACCTAATAGCTACGATACCCAACTCCGAGAAAGAGGCACAAATCTTTCTAGCGGACAAAAGCAACTTTTAGCCTTTGCCCGTGCAGCCATTCGCGATCCTCAAATATTAGTATTAGATGAAGCCACAGCAAGTTTAGATGTTGGCACAGAAGCTTTAATTCAAGAAGCATTAGACCAGCTTTTGTTCAGACGCACCGCAATTATTATTGCTCACCGTTTATCTACAATTCGCAATGTAGACCGGATTTTTGTTTTGAAGCGGGGTGAATTAATCGAAGAAGGAAGTCACGAACAATTACTGCAACAAGGTGGACTTTATGCCACTTTACATAACTTGCAGATGCTGGGAAGTTAAGTGACGAGCTTATTTGTATAATTCTTGATTAGTACGGCGTTGCAAGCGAAGGAGTTATATTAACCGTTCTTTCAATCGAAAGTAGATGAAACGAACTAAATACTTTTTTGTTAGCATACAGACTTGGTAAGAAGTCCTGACTGTTGCGTGATACAACAAAAAGTAAAACAGCAACTCCACCACCTAAGAACTGAAGTTGCCGCATTTTCACGAAAGTCTACCTTGGCTGATTGAAAACCTCTAATCTAAGCCAACGCCGCTACTTTCTCTAACAATCCTTGAAACAACCGTAAGCCATCGCTGTCGCCCAACATGGGATCAGACGCCCTTTCTGGGTGCGGCATCATACCCAAAACATTGCCTTGGCGATCGCAAATCCCCGCAATGTTGTTCAATGAACCATTGGGGTTCTCTCCAACGTAGCGAAACAACACTTGGCCGTTATCTTCAATTGCTGCCAAAGTGTCTGCATCAGCATAGAATCGTCCTTCGCCGTGGGCAATGGGCAAAGTGATAACTTCCCCATCGTGATAAACTTGCGTCCAAGGCAGATTGGTACGCTCAACTTTCACAGGGACGCGATCGCAAATAAAATGCAAATCTCGATTTTTAGTCAACACCCCCGGCAATAAACCAGCTTCAGTTAATACCTGAAAACCATTGCAAATACCGAGGACAAACTTACCCTTTTGGGCATGTTCGATGACCTGCTGCATCACAGGGGAAAACCGCGCGATAGCACCACAACGGAGATAATCCCCGTAACTAAAGCCACCAGGTATAACAATAACATCCAAATCAGCAATGTCCGTATCTTGATGCCAAACCATGCGAGTTGGTTGCCCTAACAAGTCTCTGGTGACATAAGCAACATCGCGATCGCAATTAGAACCGGGAAAAACAACAACACCGAATTTAGTCATTGGTCAATTGGATTAGGGAATTGGGCATTGGGCATTGGGCATTGGGCACGGGGAAAGGGAAAGGGGTATGGTTCGACCCTTCTCTACGAGAGGCTTCGCCAACGACAAAGCTCAGGACAGGCAAGCTCACCAACCGGGGAAAAAGGAAAAGATTAAATTTTTCCTTTTCCCTTTAACCTTTAACCTTTTCCCCTGCCCCCTCTGCTCCCCATGCCCAGTGTTTAAAACACCCCAGTCTGTGATTCAACTTCAATCAAATCAAAGCGATAATTTTCAATCACCGTATTTGCTAGCATTTGGTCACAGATGTTATTGAGGTCTTGACGCGCTTTTTTTTCATCTGGGGAGACGATGGTGAGTTCAATGTACTTACCAATCCTTACTTGCTCAACGGTAGTGTATCCCATTTGCTGAAGACCGGATTGTACAGCCACACCAGCAGGGTCTAAGACTGAAGGACGAAGTGTCACGTGAATTTTGGCTAGATACTTCCTTTGCACGGCTTTTTGCTGAATGCTGCGATCGCTATACTATAACTTTCTGTTCCAAGTGAGTGAAAATAAGATTATGAAGCAGTTACAGTTAATTTATTAATTAGCCAGTCCAACAGCTTCAAATTCCAGTGGCATATTTAAATAATTGTCTATGACAGTCATACGCACCCGCAGTCAAGAGCGTATTTTGAACCTGCTAAAAAGCATCAAAAAAGGCATTTCTGCTCAGGATATTTATGTAGAATTACGTAACAGCAATCAAGGTATGGGTTTAGCGACAGTTTACCGTTCCTTAGAAGCCTTAAAACTAGAAGGTATGGTACAAATGCGGAATTTGGCTAACGGTGAAGCCCTTTACAGCCTAACCCAGCAAGACAAACACCATCTGACTTGCTTGCAATGCGGTACCTCAATTCAAATTAATCAATGCCCAGTCCATAACCTAGAAGACCAGCTAGAAACCAACCATAAATTTAAAATTTTTTACCACACCTTAGAATTTTTTGGCTTATGTAGTCAATGTCAAACTTTGTAAGGGGCATTGGGAGTTAGGAGTTAGGAGTTAAGAGTTAGGAGTTAAGAGTTAACAGTTAAGAGTTAACAGTTAAGAGTTATTTTTCTCCTGCTTCCTTGTCTCCCCTACCTC
>NZ_JACKZU010000137.1:0-19874 GCF_014222165.1 Nostoc sp. 2RC | reverse complement strand
CGAGGCTCAACCATACTCTCTGTGTTAGTTTTTGCGATCGCACTTAATTATACTTTGGCGAGAGTGACAAAAGAGGGTTAATTCAAATAAAATGCGATCGCGTATCGCATCAAAATCCACAATGTCATAAATAAAAGTAACGGCGGAGCGTTCCCTCTGTGCAGAATTTTCTTTTTGAAGATTTTGGACTTGTGTTGTTAGCGTCTCTAATTCCACCTCATACCGTGTAATACTTGGAAGAGGTTCTGAAGCGTTCCATGTATTACATGGTGAAAGATCCCTTTTAATAATTTCCTCCAGGTAATCTGCCCTGGTTAATCCTAAACATTCAGAGGCAATACCTAATTTCTTCCAAGTATCGTCTGTTAGTCGCAAAGAACGTACTTCACGGTAGTCATCGTTCTTGAGTGTAAACTTACCTTGAATATCCCTTTTCATCTTTTTCATAAATCCTACCTCCATGTAATACACGGATATTATAGAGCAAAACTCTACCAGAAACTAACCGTGTCTTACATGGATAGATGTTGAAAAAGTTATGGGTGTTTGCTGTCTTTACATGACAGCTAGTGCAGCAAACCGCGATATTCTAGTCGTAGCATGAGGTATACCATTTAACCAAGACACTATGCGAACAACATTGATGGCAACAGCTGTGATTTGGTGCTGTAACCGGATTTTTGGTAGATTGCGGTAACGTGCTTGCCGTAAACCGAAAGCATTTATTGCTTGCGACAAAGTTCCTTCAACACCAGCACGGGTGTTATAACGCTCTTTCCACTCATCAGTATCCTGCTGTTTACGGATAGTTTGAAGAATCTGGTGTTCTTGTTGTGGGCGCAATCTTAATTTTCTTGGCTCACTTTCACTTTTTGATTTGATACATAAGTGTCTGAAATTACAGATTCGGCAGGTTTTGGCAGGAAATTTGACATTAATTCCTGAATTCCCCCAAGGGTCAATCGAAGGAGTCAAAGTTGTGCTTTTTTGTTCTTGAGGACACGTAACTGTTTTTGCTGACCAGTCAACTGTAAACTTGCTTATGTCATACCCACCTGGTGTTTTCGCTTGCCAACTCACATTTGGGCGTACTGGGCCAATCAGTTCTATATCAAAATCAATTTTACTTTTTACCAGTAATTCACTATCTACGTATCCCGCATCTACGATATGTTCTTTTGGAGATAAGCCTTTTGCTTCAAGAGATAAATGAATTGGTTGTGTTTGGTCTACATCGGATAGATGGGCTTGGGTCGTTTCTACATTTGTAATTAAATGGACATCGTTAGTATCACAAGTTTCCGTGATGTGTACCTTATAACCAGTCCAGGTTGTGGTGCGTTTGTTACCGTAACGGGCATCAGTATCATAAGGAGAGTCAAAATGCTGCCCTGCCGGGGGTAAATCTGCTGCGTTACGCCAACATAATTTACCTGGTTCATCGTCTTTTAGATTTGTATAATCTATATAGTATTGATGCACCCAAGTTTGGCGGAGAATTTCTATTGCTGGTATTTGCCGCAGCCATTGAGGTGTCGTTTCTTGTTCGTATATGGCTATTAATAGCCGCATCCCATCATTACCAATAGTTTCAGCTAATTTATATCGAGCAGTCACCCCTTTGGGTAAACGGTACTCTTCTAACGCACGTCCGTAACGTTCAAACCACTCATGGGGAACCCAAGAGCGCAACCATTCTGGGGCAACTGTTGCCACTGCGTTTAATGCTGCACGTAAAGTTTCGGCTACAGTTTCAAGACGATTCAAGTTGCGAATTGCTGCTAGTACGTGGGTTGAATCGGTGCGCTGTTTTCCTTTGTCTTTAATAATTCCTTTTTCTTTTAATTGCTTTAACAGGATATCTAGTAATTTCTGTTCAGCACTTCCTTTGATTATTCGGACTCTAAACTCGCAGATTACACTAAAATCAAACCCTGGATCTGTTAATTCCAGGGAGAGCGCATATTTCCAGTCAATTCGACTGCGAACTGCATCTGCTGCTTGTCTGTCAGTCATATCCTCAATATATTGCATGACGCAGACTAAAGCTAACCGCCAAGGACTAAAAGCGGGTTGCCCAAGTGTGGGAAACAGTGCTTCAAAATCTTGGTCGTTGTAGAGAGTACCGATTTCATCCCTCATTGTCATGTAGAGATTGCCTTTTGGGAAAGCGGCACGAGCCACACGCACTGTTTCAGAAGGGATGGGGTCTATGGCTTGCGGTTGAATCACTCAATTCCTCCTTCACCGCAGGTGATGGTAGATGCTTGTTGATCAACATCATCCCACTTTCCTTAAAACTCTGCTTACTGGGAGCATTTGTTGGGTTTTCAAATGTGAAGAAATATTTCGCCAACAGCATCCATTGATACTCACGCCCCGCCCTAACCTAGCAGCAAGATCCGTCAGCGATGTATCTAGTTTTCCGGCCTCCGGCACTGGATATCCCGCAAGTTCCAAAATGGATATATAGGAAATTCCATAAAAATCACTAAGTTTACGCAAGATCGCTGGAGAAGGCGAACGAATTTTGCCTGTCTCTAACTGACTAAGATAAGCATTGGAGATACCTGTTTGAGTTTCAACTGCACGCAGAGTCAATTTTTGATGCTGACGAACAGAAGCGAGAAATGAACCTAATTTGTTTAATTCTTGACTCATATACCAATGATATCAAGCTTGCTAAATATGTCAAGCACGCTAACTTTGTCAAGCAAAATCGCTTGGGAATTTCATGTTAAGAAACGTAAAGCATTGCGTTACTTGTGTTGTGAGTGTAAGAGTAAAAATTATTGAAAATCGTCCTCACGGGAGGTAAAACGGGAAATCCTCTGTTTGCCACAGTCCGAGGCTATTGCATAAGAGAGGTTAGAAACTTTGGTTGCACCAGTCGCAGAGATATAGACAACCCGTGCGTGGGGTAGAGCATTTTGTAACAGCAGCCCAACAATGCCTCAACAAAAGTTTTCCTGGGGAGCTTGTGTCACAATGGCACGACTCGTATCAATCCGTAGCCAGCCACCGCGCCTGTGTCAGCATTGAAATCCCTAGTAGTCCATGAGCTTGCCCACTTGTTGCACCGCAATCATGGTGATGGGTTTTGGGTAACGCTGTCATGTGTGATGCCGGACTGGAGGGTGCGAAAGGGGCAACTGGAATCTTGGAGGGTGCGGGTGTGGCTGGGGATTGGCTGAGATAGGTTGGAGCGATCGCTTGTAGAAAATATTGAGTATCTATTCCTACTTTGCCTACCAAATTCATGTTGAGGCTTCTGTTGAATCAATTTGCCTTTCTATTTCTTCTAGAGTTGCGGTACTAAGCAAGTTGTTTAATGCAATCGCTTTTAAATTTGAGTTTTCTAACTTTTTCGCTAGTCTTTCAGCCCAAAGTGTATACTTATATGCTTTCTGCCCTCTTGTTCCTTTTACGCCTTTAATAGAATCTAATATCAGTGCGTTCTTTCCCCTGATGACTTCAATGATGGCTTCGGTTGGTATCTCCACCTGACAATCCTTTCAGTTGTAATATGCTGATTTTACAGCAACTAGGAAAACATTGTCTTTTCACGATTAAAACTGCCCTGGAGAAGAACCAGAGCAGCATTAGAGAAGGAAAGATAGATTTTATTTATAAGAGAGCTTTGATAGTTGTAGCTCTCTGTTTACATATAAAGAATTTGGTATATAAGGGGATACAGTTTAAGCTCTGCACTTTCCGGTTAATTTCCAGTAAACAAATTAATTTCCCAGCTTGAGTTATTCACGTTTTTTGTAAGTGCATATTATTGAAGCGGCTGCAACAACCTCTGCCACAACCTTGTGTACCTCTGCCGATCGTTTGTAGTTCGCACAGCAAGGGATATCGCTTTCTTAGAGCCGACTACAATTGCCAATTTCCTAGCACGGGTTAATCCAGTATAAAACAAATTCCGCGTTAACATCATGTAGTGCTGGATATACAGTGGAAGTATGACTACAGGGTATTCACTGCCCTGGCTTTTATGTATACTTATACTCCACGCTAGCGTAATTTCATTCAAATCCGCATAGTCGTAAACCACTCTTCGCCCACCATAATCAACAACAACTTCCTGTTCTTCCGTATCGATATTTAAAATAGTCCCCAAATTGCCATTGAACACTTCCCGGTCGTAATCATTAGTCTGCTGAATGACGCGATCGCCCACCCGCAGAATCATCCCACCCCGGTTAATCTCTACCTTTCCCGGCGCTGGCGGATTTATCAGCTGCTGCAAAACAGTATTCAGGTTGCGCGTCCCCACCAAAGAACGTGACATCGGAGATAACACTTGCACATCCGTGGCTGGATTAAAACCAAGCCGTAGAATGAATTCGCTCACTAACTCGCAGATTGCCTGTACCCCATGCTCCGGCTGATGACCTCCACCATGCCAGAGGCAATCTGACACTGGATTGTCGCTAATTGGCTCCATTGTAGGGTAATCGCAAGAGTTGATTTGGTGGGCGGCGATGACAATTGCGCTCTGCTGGGCTTGGCGAAATACCTGGGTCAACCGCACTACTGGCACTCGAAGAGAATTGATCAGATCAGCCAACACTTTCCCCGGGCCAACTGATGGTAATTGGTCAATATCGCCTACCAATAATAGTTGCGCTCCTTGTGCTACAGCTTTCACCAAAGAATGTGCCAGAAACAGATCCAGCATCGATGCTTCATCAGCGATAATTGCGTTGTGTGGCAAAGGATTTTCATGATCCCGCTTGAAGCCCATTGTCTTTGGCTCGAATTCCAGCAGGCGGTGTATGGTTTTTGCTTCTAATCCTGTCATATAGGCTAATCGCTGTGCTGCTCTGCCTGTTGGTGCAGCCAGGGCAATGGATTTTCCCATTGCTTTCCACAGGCTAACGATAGTATGTGTAGTGAAGGTCTTGCCAACTCCTGGCCCACCAGTGAGAACCATAACTGGAGAATATGCCGCTTTCTCTACCGCTTGCTGCTGTTGTGGTGATAGTTGGATTTTGCGACTGGTTGTAAATCTTTCTATCCAAGCACGAACACGAGGCATATCCTGTACAATTGGCTGGCTTAACCGTCGAGATATCATCTGCGCCAAATTCATCTCAGTATGAAAGAACGTTGGTTTGTAGCACAGTAGCAGCTTCTCGCCATCATTGCCCCGCACGATTTCTCTGATTAATTCTTCTTTTGCCCCCATCTGTTTAATAATGTCAGCGATCGCTTCTCCTGTTGGCTGATGGTCATCTGTTGCTAACAATTTTGCGACTTTCTCGATCAGTTCTGGC
This sequence comes from Nostoc sp. 2RC, assembly GCF_014222165.1. Taxonomy (NCBI): domain Bacteria; kingdom Bacillati; phylum Cyanobacteriota; class Cyanophyceae; order Nostocales; family Nostocaceae; genus Nostoc; species Nostoc sp. 2RC. Next base: position 14,589 of record NZ_JACKZU010000137.1, on the reverse strand, counting down.
TGTGGTAAGTAGCAGTGACCATCTTCGGCTGCTTTGCTCAATGCGTGGATGATGCCAGCACAGTATCTAAAGGAAGAATCCGTTGGTACGCCTAAGTTACGCGCAATCTTGTCGGCAGTCAGGAAGCCAATGCCGTAAATATCCGTTACTAGTTGGTAGGGGTTAGAAGTAACTGTGGCGATCGCATTGTCCTGGTACTGCTTGTAAATTTTGACTGCATAAGTTGTCGAAACTTCATGACTTTGCAGGAATACCATCACTTCTTTAATGGCTTTCTGTGTCTCCCAAGCATTCTTGATTAGCTTGATCCGCTTTTTTGCAATGCCTTGAACTTCGATTAGTCGGTCAATCTGGTTCTCGATGATGTCGAGTGTTTCTAAACCAAAGTGTACAACGATGCGTTTGGCAGTGACAGGCCCAACACCTTTGATTAATCCACTGCCCAAGTATTTCTCAATTCCGGTAAGGGTTGCTGGCTTGGTTTCTTTGTAATTGGTAACTTGGAATTGTGGCCCATATTGCGGATGTTCTCGCCAGAAGCCAGTTAACTGTAGTGTTTGCCCTGGCTGGATATTGGCGAAGCTGCCGACAATGGTGGTGAGCTCCGTAGAACGCGAACTCTTTAAACGCGCTACGGTATAGCCAGATTCTTCTGAATGGAAGGTCAGGCGTTCGACTACACCAGTGATGGTTTCGTAGTGGGGGGTGGCGTTTAGTTGTTGAGTAACTGGAGTTATGGGCGTGGACATTGGTTTTTAGAAATGCCGCACATTATTTTAAACGTAAAAGTAGGTTTCTTTTAGTACATAAATACTATCTTAAATCACGCCCAGGTAACAAGCATCTTGAGATATCAAAATCACAAAAAACCATACAATTTTTGATACATTAATTTTAAGATACTAATTTTGCTGCTAAATCCAGAGGCATTAATGCGATGCAAGTTATTCACGGCACCTGGATACCAGACCAAACAACTGAATTTATTCAATCTGGTTCTTTTTATCTATGGATAGAAACTTCTGTAGCTAAACAAAGCCGTACTCGACAGCAGATTCATCCTAGACATTTATCACAAGAAGAATTAGTCAGTTTCTTAGTGCAAAATCTGGGATTTAAAGAGACACCTCTACAATTAAAAGAACGCATCTCCACCAAGTGCTTTGCTCTGCCAACTGTCAATAATCAGCCCATCCCTTCACCAGAATTAATTAAGTATCTAGAGTTTGAATTTCCGGAAAGTTATGAAGATTTCCAATATTGGAACGTCATTTGCTATGAAACAGTAGTCTCTGTTAAAGGCAAAAAATTAATCAATATTGTCAAACTCCTCAAAGATATTCATTTTTTAGCACTTTACAATGCAAATGAATTCCAAATTGGTTCAGATTTACTATTCTGGTATCATTATACGCAAGCATTTAGACAAATAATTTTTAAAGACCAATACATTCCAGCATTAAAATATCGAGCCTTAGCAGAGTTAAAGAATAAAACACGTAATCACAAAAGTAAAGACCTATCCTCAAAACAATTTGAGATATATGCTGTTTGGGAAATTATTTCTGAGCAATATGAAGCAAATATTCCAAAATATCTTGAGTATATGCCACTTCTTTGCACAGCAGGTAGTCACCATCCAGAGCAACAAATAGAATTTTTCGACAAAGAAACGCTTTTACGACATTTTTCCGAATCTCTTCTCCAAAATCTAGTAACTGATACAATCTCCACAACTGCCTTTGATAAACAAATAGCAGATTCTCTGATTTACTATTGTCTGAATCAAGACAAATTTAATCCATTAAAAACAGAAAGTTTTTTACTCCAATACCAACAATGGTTGGCATGGAAAAACAGAATTCAGCACACTCAATCTAACTTACCCTTTCATCTGTGCTTTCAACTGCACTCTCCAACTGCCCAAGATGTAGACAATTGGCAGATTCAATTTTTGGTATCTAGTAAACAAGATCCTTCTTTAAAGCTGGGATTAGCAGATTACTGGTTGATGAATCAAAAAACCAAAGCTAGCATTCACAAACAGTATGGTCAAGATTTTGAAACTAATTTACTGCTGAACCTGGGCTATGCTGCTCGGATGTATCCCAAGCTTTGGCAAGGGTTAGAAACAGAGTGTCCTGTCGGAATGCAGCTTACCTTGGATGAAGCATTTGGCTTCCTCAAGGAAAGTGCTTGGGTGTTAGAAGATTCGGGTTTTAAAATTATTGTCCCGGCTTGGTACACTCCCGCAGGTCGCCGTCGCGCTAAAATTCGCCTCAAAGCATCAACCAAAAAATTAACTCCCACAAAGGGTGAAACCAGAAGCTATTTCGGTCTAAATTCCCTGGTGGAGTATCAATATGAATTAGCAATTGGCGATGCTACTGTTACAGCAAAGGAATGGGAACAACTAGTTAATACTAAGGCTCCCTTAGTACATTTTCGCGGTCAATGGATGGAATTAGACCGGGATAAAATGCAGCAACTACTCCAATTTTGGGACTCTCACGGTTCGGAGCAACCGCAGATGACTTTGCTGGAGTTCATGCAACGTACTGCCGAGGCTGGAGATGATTGGGAAATTGAACATGACCAAGCTTTATCACAAGTTATGTCAAAGCTGCAAGATAAAAGCCAATTGGAGCCAATTTCACAACAGCTTTTGCAGCAAGGTACTCTGCGAGAATATCAAAAGCGTGGGGTGGCTTGGCTCCAATATCTGGAAAAATTAGGCTTAAATGGCTGTTTAGCAGACGATATGGGACTGGGCAAGTCTGTACAAGTAATTGCGAGATTAGTACAAGAAAAACAGACATTTAAGCCCCTTTTACCCACTTTACTAATTGCTCCTACTTCCGTTGTTGGCAATTGGCAAAAAGAAATTGCCAAGTTTGCTCCTGATTTAAAAACTCTTGTTCATCATGGCAGCACGAGGCTACAAAATGGGGTAGATTTTTCCGCGGCTTGTCAAGAACACGACGTAGTAATTAGCTCTTTTACTCTAGTTCGTAAAGACGAAAAGCTCCTCAGCAGTGTGAAATGGCAACGCATAGTTGTAGATGAGGCGCAAAATATCAAAAATCCAAAAGCTGCACAAACAAAAGCTATTCTCAAACTTTCGGCTCAACACCGCCTGGCTTTGACTAGCACTCCCGTTGAAAATCGCTTATTGGATTTGTGGTCAATTTTTAACTTTCTCAATCCTGGGTATTTGGGGAAGGAAGCACAGTTTCGTAAGTCTTTTGAAATCCCCATTCAAAAAGATAATGACAAAATTAAATCAACTACTTTAAAGAAATTAGTTGAACCTCTGATTTTGCGGCGAGTCAAAACTGACCAATCTATTATTAGCGATTTGCCTGATAAAGTAGAACAAAAACTCTACACTAACCTGACAAAAGAACAAGCATCGCTGTATGAGGTTGTAGTTAAAGATGTCGAAGAACAATTACAAAAAGCCCAAGGCATCCAGCGTAAAGGTTTAATTCTCTCTACATTGATGAAACTCAAGCAAATTTGTAATCATCCAGGGCAGTTTCTTCAAGATGGTAGTGAATTTATTCCAGAGCGATCGCATAAACTCTCTCGTCTGGTCGAAATGGTAGATGAAGCTATGTCCGAAGGAGAAAGTCTCCTCATATTTAGTCAATTTACCGAAATTTGCCAACAGATTGAAAAGTATCTCAAACATCACCTGCATTGTAATACTTATTATTTACATGGGGGTACTACTAGGGAGCGCCGGGAGCAAATGATTACTGAATTCCAAGACCCACAGACAGAACCATCTGTATTTGTGCTGTCCTTAAAAGCCGGTGGTGTTGGTATTACTCTGACTAAAGCTAATCATGTTTTTCACTTCGACCGTTGGTGGAACCCCGCAGTTGAAGACCAAGCTACCGACCGCGCTTTTCGGATTGGTCAAAAAAAGAATGTTTTCGTACATAAATTTGTAGCAATTGGAACTTTAGAAGAACGTATTGACCAAATGATTGAAGATAAAAAGAAACTTTCTTCATTGGTGGTTGGTAGTGATGAATCTTGGCTTACTGAATTAGATAATGATGCCTTTAAACAACTTATCGCTTTGAATAAAACTACTATTTTGGAGTAAGTACTATGCCTAAATTTAGTCGCACTTGGTGGGGTGAGCGTTTTATTAAAGCCTTAGAAGGTTTTACCGACGATAATCGACTTCAACGAGGACGTTCTTATGCTCGTGGTGGTAAAGTCAAGAGCTTTGAGATTGAACTCAATAAAATTACTGCTCAAGTTAAAGGCTCTATTAATCCTTACTTTGGAGTTTATAAAGAACCAACATATAATATAGTCATTGAAATTACACCTATTCCCAAAACACGGTGGAATGAAGCTATTCCCAAGATTGCTTCTAAAGCCAGTATTGTTTCTCGATTGCTGCTCAATGAAGTTCCTGAAAATATTGAGGAAATTTTTGCCCAAATAGGCTTACATTTATTACCTCATAGTAGCAAAGACTTTAAAACTAAATGCTCTTGTCCTGATTATGCTAATCCTTGTAAGCACATTGCTGGTGTCTATTATCTGGTAGCTTCTCAATTAGATGCTAATCCATTTCTATTATTTGAATTGCGCGGATTATCTAAAACAGAACTTCAAGCAAAATTAGCAGCTTCTCCCTTGGGCAAAGCACTATCAACATCTCTTTCGCAGCCTGAAGAGTTTAACATCCAAAAGAGTGAATCTTTTTATACAAAAATAGAAAAGCGGACTGTTCATCAAAAACCGAATCTTCGGGAGTTTTGGCTAGGTAGTAAGCGATTGCCCTCAACTATTGAAGCGCCCAATGATAGTGGCATTTCAGCAATTTTAATCAAGAAGGAAGGAGATTTCCCTGCTTTCTGGCAAAAAGATAGTTCCTTCATCGAAACTATGGAGGAGCTTTATCAACGTGTCAAAACTAAAAATCAAAACTTGATTTAAATAACTGGGCGGCAATCTCTTTCTCACCGCAATAGGCTAATTCATATCTATAAATCAAAATCTAGAGAAAATGTTTCATTGCCTGAATCTTCTTGTTCAGGGTTGGTTGATACGCTAGTAACAGACTGTCGGGATGCTCCCGAATTAATATCTATTCCATTGAAATCGGATGTATAAGCTATTGGTTGCTGTATATTCAACACTCCTTTTTTGAATGCAAAATAGCAGTCAATGATGAAATGAACCGTCTCTAAATAGCTTTTGTCTAATTGTTTAGCCTCCGCTATTATGCGTTGACGATAACTATTTCTGATACGTACTTTATCTGAGACATTATCTTGATTATTGAGCATTGCTTTGTCCTACTGGGTTTTTAAGAATTTTTATTGACTATTGCTTTGGCCATCTCTAATAGCCCGACTGCATTAGCCTCTACCGGATTTTCCAGGACTTTGAAGCCATTTTTCTCTAACAGCTTTTTGTACCCTGGCAACAAACAGCCGCCTCCTATTGCCCAAATTTCATCGCCTTGGTGTTTGGCATCCAGTGCCATACCTACTACTTTTTTCAAATATTTTTCATACCAATCCTTAAAACAAGCCATGTAAACATCTTTGATATCAATGTCACGACTATATCTGGTGTGTTCGTTTTCTAAGCAAAATCGCACCTTTGATGCGTCCCCAACTTTACCCCCATTAAGATGTTTCATTTTTTGGGCAATCTCATCGATGAGAACTTCTACACCGACTGGGTAAGGTGTGTGTACTTCCCGTTTGCCTTGAGTGTATCGAGAATACAGCGTTGTGCCATTGCCAAAGTCAATCACTGTTAACTTTTTGGGAAGGGAGCGCCCAAACAATGCCCCCATTCCTTCTGGAACAACTTTTAGCACTTCTACCTTGACTTCTGAGGGTTTGCCAGCAAGGACAGGAAGGTATTCTCCATTGAGGACTTGCGTTAAGTTTTTTGCTAGAGCAACATCATGTAAGCTGACGACTAACTTTAAATGCCAAGCTTTGCGGTGTGGCAAATGTGCTAATGCTCCCAATAGAGTCGTTAGAGCATTCTTGATTTTGTTTTCATTGCTATCGGTGTTGCGTTCAAAATGATTTCCAGCACGAAAAGCAGATTCACCGACTGTATAAGCTATTCCATTAAATTCTACGCGTCCGGGAACGTCTTCCATGTCTGCTGTAGAAATATAGCTGGGGACTCTTACAACATCAAAGCCATCGACTAAAAGTTTCAGGCTACCGTAGCCATTGTCAAAGCCTGCCGGAAAAATTTTTTGCAGTGCGTGGATATTCGACATTGGGGTTAATTGCGGCATAAAATCACAACTTTTTGAGGATACCCTAAATGGTGGTTAATTGTAACCCATATAACCTCCATTTAGCACCCATGACTTCACCTAATATATTTGGGTACTATATGACCCCTATTTAGCCACTATTTGTGATTTTGAATTTTTTACCAGGTTCACTTATTTTTAAAAATTTGAAAAAACTGGTTCGGGGGTCAAACAATTTTGGGTCTTGAATTCAAACGCGATCGCTCTGTACAGAGGATGGATAATTTTTAATTAAAGATGTTGAATTTCTTTTCTCACAAAGAGAATCACTGCTAGGCTAATTTATTAGACTACTATTTGCTAACTGGTTCAGCCTTTTCTACGAAGTCATCATTCAATCCCAATGTCAATTGCAAAGGAGTCCGGGATGGGTAAGCCTTTACTACCTGTCGATAAACATCATAGTTAGTAGGTAGTGTTTTTTGTTGCTCACCCACCCCATAAGTAATTTGATATTTCACTGTTTTCTGTAGTTCTGGTTTGCCTGCCTCTTCTTGAAGTTTTTTGCGTTGTTCTACTTCATCAATGCTTGGGCGTGCTGGTAAAGTCGGCCACCATAGTCCTTTATCGTCGGGGCCGATAACTGCTCCTGCTGGTTTCAATCCATTCTGGTTTAGTACTGATGCAATGCCAAAGCTTTCGATTCGCGGCTGGGGTGCATTAGTTAAGTTATTCGCATACTTTACTTGCCAGGTATAACTGGTAAGTGCTGTCGCTTCGTACTGCTCAACACTAGTCGTGCTGCAACTTGTCAGGCTCAGGGCTGTTAGTAAAATTAACGGTGCAGTTAAACAGGTCAGCTTTGGCATTATATCTTTCCAAGAATTCTTAATTAATATCCTGTACTATCATTTCTTCCAAGGTGAAGGGATTGCGGTTATCGATAGTACCTCTGCCGTACTCAACTTGATTGCGGTTTTACCACAGTTAGGGCATTCCACGTTCACCAGAGTGATGGAAGGTCGTCCTTTGAACTCTCCCATTATTGGTTCACCTCTAAACTCGCTAATGATTCCCTGTTGACAGTGCCAACATTCAAAAATTACTCTTCCTACTGGTTTATTACAATCTAAAAACTTGATGTGCTGAAACTGATCTCTTAACTCTGGCTTTTGAGTTCGAGGTTTTGATGCTCTGGCTGGTTTAGGCTGCTGCTCCGGGTTAATAGTGTCAGCCATCGCCACTTCATTCTGCTGCTGTGGTAGCTCACCAATGTCTGAGATGGGTTGATGTTGAGATGATTGTAACTCTGTTGAGTTATCAGTAGAATTTGGATTAGATTGTGGCTGAGTTTGTGTAGGTTGTTGTTTCGGTAGTTTAGATGGCCGCTTAGTAGATTTCATATTTCTTCTCCATTTATCAAAGCCTCTATTTGAGACAACAATTTTTCTACCTTGGATTGTTTTTTAGGGTTATCCCACAATTTAGACTTTTTAAAGCGTCGCCAAGTATCATCTACACGGTCTTTTAATGAGCTTGTAGAGTCTGGTTGAGACTGCTGCTCTATTTCTTGGACTTTACGCTTGATTTCGCTCAATGATAAATCATAAGCGATCGCATCCTCTAACATCTGTTTTCGTAATTCTTCATCTTTGAGTCTAGCGATCGCTTTGGCTTTACTAGTTTCTAACTTTCCCTGCCTTAATACCTCTAACACCTCATTAGGTAGATTTAACAGGGGAAGACGATTACTAATGAATGAGTCTAATTTAATGTTACCGAGCGAGGTCAAGCAGGACTGTACTAACTCAATTACATCATTGCCAATAACGTTATTGGCAGAATTTCTCCCACGTTGTTGGTTTTGAAGATGATGCAGTAATGGTGGTACTTCCTGTAGCGAGATTTTCAGCTTTGCTGATAAAAGGCGCAAAACCCCATCTGTTTCTTCAAGATCGGTAAGTCCTGAACGAGCAAAATTTTCAATTAGAGCAATTTCTAAAGCATCTTCATCGCACAGAGAACGAATTACTACAGGAACTTCTACTAGTTCCAAAATATGTGCTGCTCTGTAGCGTTTGGCTCCTGCAACTACTTCGTGTTTATCACTATCAGGAAGAGGACGGACTAGAAGTGGTTCAATAATGCCGTTTCTTCTGGCAGAAGCAACGATTTTATCTACTTCTACTGGGTCGATGTAATATCGTAATTCTGCTTTAGGCAAAACAATTAGACTTAGGGACATACTAGTTTTAGTCTGGGTTGTATCATCCCTAAAAATAAAATCTTCTACCATACGTCTATTTTTTACCATTAGCTACCTCCAAAGCTTCGGTAAATAGATAGTCAAACTCTTTAGCTGCACGTTTAGCAGTTGCACCTGCCAAACCCCAAACAGTCGTTCCCTGTCCTGGGGCATCAGCAATTACCTGTAAGTCATACACCATTGTTTTAAGTAAAGGAAACCCTGTGTTCTTTTCTGATAAAGCTCTTTGAGCATCTTTGAGTAATACTGTTCCCTTTTTTGCTTGATTTAAAAATAAACCAACATGAGGCATTCCATGACGCATTTCTTTTGCTTGGCGTAAAATTCTTACCATTTTAGAAGTGCTGTGCATATCAAGACCAGCTGGTTTACAAGGAACTAAAGCTAAGTCACATCTAGATAAAATTGCTTTGGTTGTTTCGCTCAGGCTACCCGGGCCGTCCACAACTACGGCATCATATTGTTCTGCTAAAAGTGGAAGTTCATCAAACAAATCATCAGGATCTATCATTGTTTTGCATGGCAGTACTAAATCTTTCATCCAGTTAGTGCTACTTTGCTGTGCGTCGGCATCTACAACAATCACTGTTCCACGCTGGCTCAACCAGTATGCAAAATGCCCAGCTACTGTAGTTTTTCCTGCGCCCCCCTTTTGATTTGTTATCCCAATAATCATATTTTTGAAGTATGCTCAGTTCTGCTAATACATTTTTAAGGTAAAGCTACCACGTTAATTTACCGTTATAACATTCATACAAGCAAGGCAGTGCTTGCTTGTATGTTTCAAAAAAATTTATTCCCCATCACTCTTATAAGTCATGGGTCTGGGCTTCGCCTTCTTCTTCGGCTCCACTAAAGATTTCTTAGGCGTCCCTGGAGGACGACAGGTTTCGCAGTACAGGGGGCGTGGTCCATAAGTTTCACGAGAGGTAGATCGATCGCACTGCTTACAGACGAAATTAAATACACGTGTGTGGATTTGACGTTTGTGCGCTCTAACTGTGTACTCTTTAACTTGAATTTCTTTGCTTGCCATTGTTTAGCTGACTGCGGCTTTAATAATTGAACATAGTTAACCGCTTGACTTGAATCTTAGCCTTTTCAACTCTAGTTTTTAAGCCTTCGGTCGAGTTTTCACTAAAGCTTTGTAGGGCAATTTCTCCCTTTAGCTACGCTAAATTTTCAGGGAGCATCAGGCTTGTGCAAATTCAATTATCTACACCTAGAATTTGTGCCTCAATCTTTTGCTACTTCCTAAATTTCTCAAAAGCGTGCAGTCAAACGCTACGCGAATGACCAATGAAAACTCTCTTCTTTCTTCAGGAAAACAATAATGGATATTCAAATCGCACTCAACTGGGCAATTCAAATTTTGGTTATAGGCTTCGTCTGTGTTATGGTTATGGATTTCGTAAACGGTTTGTTCTCGCTACCAGATTATGCGATGCCTTTGGCAACGTCAAAGATGAACGCACCTGTCGCTACAAATTCTCAAGCACTCGCCCTTCAACAAGAGCCAGTCGCCATACCAATACCAGAACCACCAATAACACCAGATCCAAAAGAACAACCACAGTTGGCGCAACTGCCTGACCCTTGGGAACTCAACACAGAAATTCTACCAACTGCAATACAGCAAGAGCCTGTTGTACTTGAGTTCCCCACATTAAAGCTGCTACCGCCAGCAGCATCTCAAGCGCAACCGAAAGCTAGGGCAACCAAGAAATCTACCCAGTCCGCCACAGCCAAGAGAACCACTAAGCCTACCAACAAAACCGCAACTCAAACGGGTTCCCAATCTCGCAAGAAGTCCGCAGCTTAAATCCCACTGTCTGGTTCGGAAATCGAGCGATCTCCATTTTGCTGTATGCGTTCGCCAGGAGCGTTAGCAAAGCCATCGCTCGATTTGCATTGCTGTTAAGGAGAATGACGAGTGAATGGTTTGATTTTTAGAGCAAGTTCCCCAAGTTCGCTTCTCTAGGGTTATTTAACAAATTCGGCGGGTTTAAGTCCCCCGGTTCCAGGGGCAGCAAGTTTTGTGTCGGGGTCTAACATCCCCGTCACAAAACTCACTTGCGACTTGCGACTTGTTTTAACTGTTGCCTTAGCTGTGTACTACTTCAATCCCACCAATAACAAACAACGACTGCATCACGAAGGTGTTGAATATCATTACCATCTAATCGAGTTCTCAGTTGACGCTTCAACCGAAAACTATACTCCTCATTTGTGCCATCAGTTACTTCTACTGAATCAGCACGCCATTTTTTACCTAAATCTAAAAGCTGAGATACTTTTGTATCTTGGTTTTCAGTCAGGATGTAGAGTGTATCGGCAGGATAGGACACGAAATGGATAATGCTAGTTTCTGGCGTTGGACGATAGTTAGCCATTGCTAAAAGTGTATCAATAACACCACCAAAGCTTAGACCATTTTCATCTGGTGCAAAAATTGGTTTTGTAAACAGAAAGCTTGACCATAAATCTGTATGCTGTGAAAGGTCAGTAATCACTTTTTCGCCGTTGAACTGATTGAATCGACGCTGCCAAACCAAAGCAGCAAAAAGTTCTTGAGGAGAATAGGATTGAGCAATAGCCTGGATTTTGTTTAAATCAAGCATAGTTATTTATTAGTTAAAATATGTATTTAAGAGTAATGCTCAAGTCAGGAGTTTATGACCACAGCAGTCAAGAAACTTACCCTTGAAGAGTACCTTGCCTATGATAATGGCACGGATACCAAGTATGAACTTGTCGATGGGGAATTGGTTGAAATGCCACCAGAGAGCGATAGAAATAACTTAATTTCTCTGTATCTACTGTCACAGTTTCTCAAGTTTGTCCCGATTCAACTTATCCGCCATAAAGATACAGAACTTGTGGTCATAGGCAACCGAACTCGTGTGCGACTGCCAGATTTGATGATTTTGACACAAGAATTACTCGAAGCAATTGCAGGCAGGCGAGCGACAATCACCCCAGATATGCCTTCGCCAACAATGGTAGTTGAGGTAGTATCTCCAGGAAAGGTGAATGAAGATAGAGACTACCGCTATAAGCGTTCTGAGTATGCAGCACGGGGTATCCCTGAATATTGGATTGTTGATGCCCACAAAGCCCGAATTACTCTGCTGACTCTGGTTGATGGGCTATACGAAGAAACGGTATTTCAGGGAACGGAATTAATCAAATCAGCGACGTTTCCTATGCTGGATTTGACCGCAGCCCAAGTATTAGCAGCTGGACAGATCTAGAGTGCAACACTTAAATCCTATTTTATACGGTGTGACAACTTTCACCGCTAATTGCAAGCAGTATAGCGGTGAGAGTTGTCACTTCAACAATTAGAACAATGCAAGCAGCGCACTGTGAAGAGAGTTGTAGTCCTGGGGTATGCCCCAGACGATCCCCAAGGGAGCAATTGCCACCAAAGCATTTGCAAAAGGCGTAGATGCGATCGCTGCTTGTTGTAAGACATTGCTCATAGTAACGAATATTACAAGTACTAGTAAATAGCTTTACTGGTAGACTGAGATTGTAACAATCTCCACTAATGCCATAGCAACCTAGCTCGTAACTACTCAAGATTCATAGGCAAAATCTAGCATAGGGCAACAATGCAAAAATTCCTTTTTAGTGACAAAGATAGCTTTAAAGCACAAGCCCTATTTCTTGGTAAAAAGATTAACCTACAAAGATTGGAAAACTATGATTGCTTAGCGACTATGCCTGTAATGGTGAAAGCTGGTGAGTGCGGTTGTGCTGTAATGCTAGGCTATGGTGTAGTTGTTCTGTTTAACCTTGCTCCTGTAGAAAAGGTAGACTTCTTGAGTGGGCTATCGTCTTTAGTGCATGACTCATTTAGCAACCCTGAGACAGAAGAAGTCGAAGTTCATCTCAACGTTGTCGAGAGTGAGCGAGTCAAGGAAGGAAAAATTTTCCTGCGTGAATTGAGTGTAGAACGCTTGCAGATTGTGGCTGATATTTTGGCTAAAAGTGTTGTGCTGTCGCATTATGAAATTAGCATAGCGGCAGTATTCGATCAAATTGAACCTTTTGCGGCTAGTCTCCAGCGCGAAGACCGAAGTCGGCGGCAGAGTCGCGAATTACTGCGTCAATTAGGCACAACGTTGTTAGTTCAACATAAGATAGTCGGTCGAGTCGAGATTATCGATAAGCCTGAGTTGCTTTGGGAATCGCCACAATTAGAAAACTTATATCTGCGCTTGGAGGATGAATACGAAATCCGTGAGCGTCACAATGCCTTGGAACGCAAACTAGAGCTAATTACCCAAACCGCACAAACGGTACTAGAGTTCATGCAGCATAGTAGTAGCCAGCGAGTAGAGTGGTATGTCGTGATTTTGATTGTGGTAGAAATTCTACTGTCACTGTACGATATTATATTCAAACAGTGAAAACTTACTTAATATAGCTTTAAGTTTTCCAAGGGTGCCATTCGGTTCAGGATTCTGTAATCTTGATAAATACGCACTGCACTGCTGATACCAAAGAAACTATGCCAAAAAATTGGGCTTTGAAAGTAGACCAGTTTTTCAATGCAAACCCCCACTGCATTATCGCCACCGTTCACGTTGACAGCTTCCCCGCCGACCTGCCGCTAGAACCCAATATTCGAGAACCCAACCGCAAAAGCTCAACATACAGACAAATCTTCGACTCCTTGACAACCGAACCCGAAAAATTCTTCTCAAGACATAGCGGAATCGTACTGTGTGCCAACAAGGTCAAACCCAACACTAAAAAGACACAGCTAGAGTTAGAAATACTTGAGGCATCCGAGGGCGGTAGCGACGGCATTATTAACGGTGGGCATACTGTTTTAGCTTTTCAGCAGGCTAGAGATTATAAGTACGACCTTACCCAAGCCAGGGTAAAAGTCACAATCCACATTGGTCTAAGTGAGGACGAAGCGAAAGACATCGCCTTGGCTTCCAATACATCTGCCCCAGTAGATGCGCGTTCTAAAGTTAACGCCAGGGGTGACTACAAATTCATCAAACAGTTTTTAGCTCAACTAGAGCGCGAACAAGAAACCAAATTCCGCATCGCCTATTATCAGAACCAAAGCGGTGCGCCCAAAAGTCCCCAGTGCAATGTCAATCACCTAATCAAATTGATGAACTGTCTGGACAGGAATAAATACAACCCAGACAGCAAAAGTAGAACCAAACACCCGCCTGTGAGCAATACACCTAGCTTAAGTGAGACTGAAAGAGAACGGTTGTCAAAGTTGTTGCCGCTACTGCCCAAGGGACTATGGATTGAGCAACGACTGTTTCAGGTAATCGAGGAACATATCACCAAACCCAGGAGGAAGGGAGTAGTTGACCTCGCTTCAATCGACTCGCGCAAAAATACGTTGTTGCCGGATAGCCGATACTCGTTTGGGTTTGCTGCACCTGCGGATATTGCCATGCCGATTGTTGCTGCTTATCGGGTGTTTTTGGATGAACAGTACAACTGGATCATTCCATTTGATGAGTTCGCTGAAGATTTTCTACAGCATTTATGGAATAACTATTACAAAAAATACTTGGTGTCGGAGAAACTCGCTGGTAATACAGTTGGGAGTAAAATCTGCCGGAATCCTGTGATTTGGGATAATATTTACGTTTCGGCTCAGAGTTACCTGAATCAGCAGTTGATGAAAATGGTTGGGTCAAAAAATAATAAGCGCGAAGAATTAAAGCTGGTGAATTAGTTAATCAAACTACTAAGGAGCTAGAAAGCTTATACTATAAGGTATATGCAATTCTTCTTATTGTGACTCGCTCTTAAATGACCGATACACCAAGCAACCGACTAGACAGGATTGAGGCAATCCTAGACACAGTAGCAGCTCAACAACAGTTAAATACTCAGGCGATCGCGCAACTGACAACAAAGCTCGACAACCTGAGCGATAACGTTAACGACCTGACCAGTAATGTCAACTCTGTATTAGCTAGAGATGCCGTACTTAACCCTCTTTTGTCACTCTCGCCAAAGTATAATTAAGTGCGATCGCAAAAACTAACACAGAGAGTATGGTTGAGCCTCG
>NZ_JACKZU010000810.1:0-380 GCF_014222165.1 Nostoc sp. 2RC | reverse complement strand
GTGTTGGGGGGCAAAATTCACAGTCACAACTTCCGTGTGAAAGTGTTGGGGGGCAAGTAGCCAGCAGCACTCTTAATATTTGTACTCCCCACAGTAGGGAAGTAACCTATACTACCAAAAAAACTGCCCCCCAACACGATACGCACTGGGTAGAAAAATACTGGGTAGAGCGCTCTGGTAATAGATATTGGTATTACCGTTATTGTTGGATGGTTGGCCGCAAAATACACCGTCGTTACCTAGGGAGTGTGGATAGTCCCAAGTCCAGGTTTAAAAAGGAAGAGGTGGAAAATGCGATCGCGGACGGTCAGCCGCCCCATGAGATTGAAGAGTTAATTCGCTCCTGGCGGGGAGTAGGGAGTAGGGGGAGATGGGGAGAC
>NZ_JACKZU010000136.1:0-20079 GCF_014222165.1 Nostoc sp. 2RC | reverse complement strand
CCCTCCCGAAGAGCGGGGAGGGGATTAAGGGGTGGGGTTTTTCGGGTTTAATAAGTAATCAAGCGGACATGATATAAACAGCAACAAGCCTCTCACTTACCGCGAAGGACATGATATGACTGTGAAGTGTGAACTGTGAACCGTCAACAGTTAACAATCTTCTATAAAATATTTCTGACTTGTCCCTAGTGTTAAAATCTGAGTATTTCTCGGTCATAGTTTTCAGGAACAGGTTCTATTTCCCAGACTATGCCTTCTGTTGGTTCCAAGGCTACCTCTATATAAAGTTGTTCTACGGCAGTTATGGCAATATCTTCGTTATTCGGGAAGGGCTGTAAATCTTCAGTGAGGAGTCGGAGTTTAAAACCGGCAGGGATGGCTGCACCTACAGTGAGGTTACGTAACTCAAAGCGCCAAATAGTTGTTTCTGGTTCCCCTTGGGGTGTAATCAGCAGTTCGTAGATTTGACCTGCAATCGTCAGCTGACGAGATATAATCCTCTGCGGTGGTGTTTGTTCGACGCCCCGCGCACCAGCTTCACTCACTTGTAAATCAAAACTTCCCCAACCAATAGTTTGGGCGACTTGGGAAACACCGTTTTGCAACCATTGAATAACTGACCACTGTTCTGTTATTCCCAAGCGGCGTTGATATAAACTTTTGCGCCAACCGCCATGTGCAATTAACCCCGCCCACAGTTGAAACGGAATAACGAGTCTGGGTGTAAGTATTTCTGGATTTCCTAGACGAGTAATTAGGTTTTGTGCTTGTGCTTGCGGGATGGTGGTAACTTCTTCAATGGCGCTACGTGTTGCTTCTTCTGGGCAAAGTTGCCGCGCCACCGCTAAAATATTGATGTCATTGATGATATTATCGCCGTCAAGAGAGTAAGTGCGATCGCTAGCATCATAATTTCCCCTAGCTTTGAGTTGTGCATGGGTGCAGTAACCCCAAACCCTGACATAGCCTGCATCTGGTTCTACTTGCACAGCCAAATAATAATCACCCATCCAACTGGGAATATCCACCCATTCTTGTGGCACTCGGAATTCACTCAAATCAATTGTTTCACTCGGAACCAAGATTAGTCTAGTTCCGTCTAACGTCACTGCTGTTCCATTAACTAGTTCCCAAAAGCTGGATAAAACGGTGGTAGTTGGCCAGACCTTTGCTTGCGGTGTAAAATCTTCTTTTAACCATTCCAAGACAGCACCCAGGCAAAGTTCATTAATGTAACCTTGATAGCGAGAAGTCGGGTTAGAAAAAAATTGACTGCCGACATCTACCTGATTTTGGGTAGCGATAGGAATTTCTAAAATCAAGTCTGTTGAATTAGCAAAAGTAAAGGCGGTGGTGTCAGCAGTCATGATGGTTACTCCAAATATTGGGCATTGGGCATGAGTAATAATTCCTCAACCATTCCTCCATCACTGTATTGATGCTTTTGAGTAGGTCTGATGTGACAGTAATATGCAAATTATCTCGACTCCAGTTAGCTAAAGACCGCAATAAAGCTTCTTGGGCTTTTTTCAGTCGCCGGGAAATTGTATATTGCTGCATTTGTAATTGTTTGGCGATTTGGTTTTGAGTGAGTTCTTCGCCATAGTAGAGTTTGACAATTTGTTGTAATTCCGGTTCCAGTTGAGCGATCGCCAGGACTAAAATTTTGTTAATCTCAGTTTGCTGGGAAATTCTAGTTTGTTCTGCTTCCTGGGCAAGAATTTCATTAATCAGAGATTCTTGTTGACTTCCTGGAAGATTATCTAACCATTCCCAACCATCATCGCCACCTTTGGGGACATTCAAAGACTCCGGTTGAGGATAGCGATATCTGCGTACAGCTTTAGCAGAATTCAGCAGCCATTTTTCTAAAGTTTGGGCATTGACTTGGTGAGTGGTTTGTGTATTATAAGTTTTAGCGATCGCTTGCCAAATTACATCATCTGGTGGAGGAAGTTGCCGAGAAGTACCTGTTTTTGTAGGAATATACAGAATTTTAAAACATTCCCAAGCGAGAATATAAGCATTAATATCCTCTGGAGATAAACCAGCGTTTTGCAAAGATTCCACCAAAAACTTTTTAGTGATTTTTCGCAACAGTCCCCAGTCGCTACAGATATCGATTTCGCTATTTTGCCGCAAAGTTTCCCGGATAGCACCGCTAAAAATGGCGCTGGCGTAGTTTTTTAAAGAAAAACCTTGATTGGGATTATAACCTTTGAGGATTTTATCAACTTGGGCAATGGCAATTTGAAAACAGTCTGATACTTGATACTGAGTGCTGGCAAAATTAGTCACAGTTTTTTGAGATACCCAATAACAAGGTTCTTGGAAGTAAGCCGTGAGATGTTGTTTTGCCAGTACTTGAGTTTCGGGAACTTGCCAAAACTTATACCAATAAAGCGTCCAAAAATATTCTGAAGTTTCTTGTGGCGCTTGTTTGATACAACTTTGGATACTGCGACGCAAACTTGATTCTATCGCCCAACGACTAAAGCGATCGCCAGCAAATTGCATAAAAGTCGAGAAGATTTCAATGACGGTTTGTCGAGGTTGCATAAAAAGTGGGGCATTGGGGATGGGGCATGGGGAGAGATGAGGAAGACAAGAAAGACAAGGGAGATAAGAATAACTCCCCAGTCATCAGTCAACAGTCAACAGTCAACAATCATCATTCCTAATTTTAAATTTGTAACATCCCTTCCGGATTTACTGATAAAAGCGATCGCCTCTGCAAGCCTTCACGGTGTAAAATGCCGTTGGCTGCTAATAAGCCACTACTAACGGCACGTTCCATTAATCCACAAGGAAAGGGCATTTTTACCCAATCACCTGCAAATAATAAGTTAGCAACATTAGTGGTAGTTTCTGGACGTTGTGCATAACTATTTGGTGGATATCCAGAAAAGTTATTTTGATTCACTAATTCTCGATGTAATATCTGCGCTTGTTGTAATTCTGGGACAATTTCATAGAGTTCCTCTTCAAATTTGGTTAACAAGGCTTCTTGAGTGGGAAATTCTTTTGCTTTATAGCAATAAGCGTGTAATTCTACTACACTACCACCGGTGCGTTGTGCCCAGTCGATGAATTGTTCTTGAATGCGATGATAAAGGGTGATGCTATCAGTTAATTGGTAGCCTGATAAAGATGTAAAATTACTTTGCTGCCATGCAAAATCGCGGTCAAACCAGAAACGACAAACTGCAAAAGGATCGGCGATACTTAAATTTGCAATTTGCCATCGCACTTTTTCATCTATATTCCCATTCACTCGTTTCAAAAGTTGCTGTACTCCCGGTACATCGGTTGCTAAAACATAATAATCTGCTGCAATTATTTCTGGTGATGATGATTCTTGATTTGCTGCAATCAATTGTACTTCTGTATCTTGTCGTTCCACTACTTGAAACTTAGCTAAATCTTGTTGGGCAGGCCCTTTTACCACTTTTCCATCACTACTAAAAACTGCACCATGACAAGGGCAATGAAACTGACCATCTGCTGCCATTTGTACGGTACAACCTTGATGAGTGCAGGTAAGGGAAATGGCTGTTTTTCCTCCAGCAGGTAAAGCAAATACTTCATCAGCCGCACCAAAGTATTCTACCTGGTTATCATCAACAACTGAATTTCGTTTCACCCAAAAAGGCACGCTATTTTGATTGCCACCAACATAATATTTTACTGCTGCAATTTTACCTTCTGTAGCCGAAATTTCACTGACAGTTGTACCTGTGATAATATTACCACCTTGATTTTTAATTGCCTCGGCAATGGGTTGCACTAAACTTGTACCCATATCATCTTTAGTGCCATTAAAAGCTAGTCCTTCAGGGTTGCCAAAAAAATAAAAATGGAAGAATTGCATTAATTCTCCGACACTCATGGTGTCTGGTGCGTTCAAACTAGATTTGGCAAACGGTAGAAAATATAAGTCATATAATCCTTGGGGAAATTCTGTTCTTACCCAATCAGCAACGGATATATTATCGAATCGCTGAAAGTTCTTTTCTCTTTGAAAACCAGTAATGGCCTGGAAGACTTGCAGGTGTTTTAATTTTGTAAGATTAATTCCCCATTTGAAGCGGTTGGGAGAAGCGATGGCTAAATCTAGAATATTCCAAGGAAAGGCAGAATGACTAGGATAAAATATCTCTGGTTTGTATTGGCGATCGCGGTAAACCACTGAGTAAAAATTTAACGATTGAAAGTTATCGCTAATCTCTAGTTCTTTAACTAAACTATTCAAATTATAGTACTGGGGAAAAAAGCCATGAAAGCCGTGTTCCATCCTAAAAGTTTCACCAACAGCCTCTACAGACCAACTAGCAATTTTACCACCAAGTTGGGGAGACTTTTCTAAAAGTGTAACCACAAATCCCCGTTGACTTAATTCATAAGCACAAGCTAAACCCGCTAAACCACCCCCAATGACTACAACACTTTTTTGCTGACTTAATAACCGTGGCAATTTCAAAGTGTCTCTTGCAAATACCGTTGGTTTTGGCTTAGTAAATCGAGAGTACCCTGTGACTCCAACAATTGCACCAACACCAAAGAGTTTCAACAGTGTCCGACGCGAAATATTAGACGATTCTGACGAATTGAATAGTGGATTCATTGGCGACACAATTAACAGTTCATAATGAATTACTGACATGAAATCATGACTGGGAATTAGCAGATTTTGTGTCAGAATTTCAAACTTAAAATTCACAGTAGGAAATTACCAGAGAGGAATTTGACTGTGAACCGTTAACAGTTAACAGTTTTCCAAGTCTCTAACTTTCTACTTTGAATTCTAAATTCCCTTATGTAGCCTACATTTTTGTTCGTCAGAAGAGAAACCGACAAAATTTGGTTTAATAAATTATAAAATTAGTTGACAATGTAATATAATATTTAATAATTAAATCTTGTGCATATTGAAATCTAAAGTTTAGAATTATTCTTTTGTGTCATTGCAACAAAGCAAGCAATCCCAAAACTTTGCTCAAAAACTACGGTTCTTAAGTTAGATAAGGTTTAAGTGCCAAAAAAAATTAAGTTTGGGTATAATAAGCGCTTTGTGATAATAGCCACAAATTACGAATCAATTGCTTTTTGTGCAGTTTTTTTTACACAATAAGTACTTCCTCGAAAGCTCAATTTATGAGTGACTGGCGGTGTAGTGATTTCAGTGGATTCTGAGTTAGGATTAACGCAAACACAATAAGTACTTCCGCGAAAACTCAATTTATACGTTACTTTTGGTGTATTTATTTTCTCTAATTTGCCGTTGGAGTCAGCACGATAGGAAACTCCACGGTAGATTAAATGACAATCTGTTTCAGATTCGCAAACTGGCTGTTGTGGTGGTTCTATTTGTTCGCTGATTACCTTGGTTGTGTAGTATTCATAGCCTGTACTAATAATTACAGGAATCAATAGTAAAACTAACATCTGCCAAGGAGCAAAAATTAAACCCAAAATGAAGCTGAGTGCTGCAAATACAGCTATCAAATGTGAAATTTCACTATTAATTTTTTTTAACAAAAAATAGCCAGTGATTAAACAAGCACACGGTATAATCAAAAAATAGGAAGCCATTTTTCTTAATTTAATAAACCAAAACTGAAGCGTTTGTAACGCAGATTAAGGTTGTTGGAAAATTGTTATCTATTTTACATCAAAGAAATTTTTGTGGTTACCGTGCTTTATTCGTAAAAGTATTACTTTTAGATATCTGTATTATATGTAAATTTTTCGAGTCAATGTAATATATGCAATAAAAAAAGGCGATCGCACCCTGTTCGCCTTTTTCACTAAGTATCAATATTTATTTATTTTATACTGGTAGTAAGTTATTGACAGTTAACTATCAACTGTCAACAACCGCCACGAATGATTATGCTTTTTTAGCGCACATTAGCTTATTTAATTTCTTCAAAATTCTCAATTGTCAGATATATTTCTTCATCAGCTATTTGACTATTGTAATCAATATTAATTTGGGTTGGATAGCCGAGTCTGGGATTGTAGGCTACATCCAGACTGTAGGCTTTACGATTAATGGCATCCTGAATTACGTTAAAAAGTTTAGGAATTGTGTTGTAATTTTGAAAGTATTCTGGATTTTGAACTGGTTGACCTGTAGCTACAGAAGTGATTGATTTTATCTTGCCATTACGTACTTCAATGATGACTGGGCCTCTAGCTTCTGGTATACAAAAGCAACCGTTACTAAATGTATAACGGTAGTTAGAAATATTTTGGTTATTCCACAAACGGCGATTAAAGTTTAACCGCCTTTGATTCAAATTATTATTAGCTACTAATTGTGCTATCTCTATGGAAGGTTGAGACATTACTGGTAGGTTGAGGCCTGCGAGTAGCAACAAGCCGACACTGATAACGATAGAAAAGCGCATATCAATCTATGTAAATAAAGAAAAATTGTCTTCTACATTCATAATTTTAATTGTTTAAATAGACTTTATGTTTTGATTAAAACCATGATTTTTTTGTTGGGACTGCCTTGTGCTATAAATTTTGATGCTTTCTAGATTTAGTGTTGCCAAATAACTACTGGTTCATCGCATTAGTTCTGAAAGGTTCGTAGTAAGCACTTTAGTGCTTAAAAATCAAGGACTCAAGTCCTTACTACGAACATTTTTTACCTACAAAATAAATGCGATAGACCATAAATTTCTTTGTGCAAATTGACTACTTGAGACGATAAAGTATCTCGCCCGCCTTGGGTACGAGTAAAATACCTTCATGCTCTCGATGAGACCATTGTGTTAATTCAATTGTAGCCGGATCGCGATAGCTCAAATTATGAGCAGCACAACGTTCTGGAGAAATACCAGTAGCTAGAGTTACGCGAATTCGAGGTTTTTCACCTTCTAGAAAATCAAAAGTACCCATACCTTTTAAGTGCGTACTATGTGCTAGCACTCCCGCAGGATATTCTTGAAATTTATCCCATTGTTTCAAAAAATAATCGCGCACATGATAACCGATTTCTGCTAAAACTCTGCCATGTGTGTAGCTAAATTCAGTAATATGAGGTGCATAAATAATCACTTCTCCTCCATCCGCTACTACTGGCTCTAATTTGTACATGCCTTTAGCAGCTGTCCAAATATCATCGTACATTTCAGGCATCACAGAAAGCACTTGTTTAAAAGGCTTATCTACATATTTAATATGCAATTTAGCTGATAATTTAGCAGCAGCTTCCCAGGCTAAATCTGGTTTATCTATATAAAGTCCAGCTAATTGATTTGTTTTCGGCGCAACCACCATTGCCAAGCAAAGTTTCCGCGTCGGAATCATGCTAGCGGCTCGATTTATTAACCGCCGAACTGGGGTGATTCCCGGCGTACCGATAATTTCATAACAAGTAATTAAAGCTCCTAACCAGTGTGATAAATTTATGACTTCCTGACCGCTAATACCAGGGAAAAAATATTTATTTCCCCCAGAAAAGCCAACAACTTCGTGGGGAAATACCGGGCCGCAAATAATTATCAAATCATATTCTACCACCAACTTATTAACACGCACATCAACTTCTTGATGCAGCATTCCATTACTAATTTCTGCTATTTCCGCCGCCGAAATGACTCCACAAGAAATAAAAGTTTCTGGTAGATGCCAAAGGTGATTAAAGATATTAATTTTTTTAAAAGTAGTTTTTCTTTCCTCGGCTGTCACCCCGACTAAACGATTGATTTGTTCCTCACTCATGGGGTTATGCGTACCCAGAGCAATTAAAAAATCTAATGCTGCAACCCTGTGACTCAACTCTTGATAAAGTAGTCGAAACATTTGCGGAATGGGAGCAGTGCGCGTACCATCAGGAATTAAAACTAAGATGCGCTGTCCATCAAACTGAGGATTTGCTAAAGCTTGATGAACTAATAAGGAAACTTCCTCCTTAGCAAGTGTGCCATTATTAGTTACGGCTAATGAATGCATTTTTAAACTCCACTGTAGATGCTAAAGCCACCGTCCACCGGCACAACTACGCCGTTGACGAAACTAGAACCAGAACTGCATAACCAAATCAAAGTACTGAGTAATTCCTGGGGTTCGCCAAAACGTCCGGCTGGCGTATGGTGGATAATTTTTTGCCCGCGATCGCTTAAACTACCATCAGTATTCAGCAATAAATTGCGATTTTGTTCGCCAATAAAAAAACCAGGTGCAATGGCATTGACTCGCAACCCAGATCCATATTTTTGAGCCAGTTCCACAGCTAACCAACGAGTAAAGTTATCTATGGCCGCCTTCGCCGCCGAATAACCAACCACCCGACTAATAACACGGATAGCAGACATGGAAGAAATATTCACAATACAGCCTTGGGGTCGATTTTTCTCCACCATCCCTTGTCCAAAAACTTGACTTGGTAATAAAGTCCCCATCAAGTTGAGACTCACAACTTCCTCAAATGCGATGTGTGGCATTTCAAAAAAACTAGCATCAGCTGTAATTGTGGCGGCGGCAATATTACCACCAGCCGCATTTACTAGGATGTCTATTTGTCCCCAATGTTTTAGGATAGCTTGTTTGGCTATTTCTAATTGGGAGCGATCGCCAACATCCGCCAGCACCACCATACTTTCCCCACCGTTGGCAGTAATATCTGCTACAACCGCATCCGCCCGCATTTGATTGCGGCCGATAACCACCACTCGCCCTCCCGCCAGCGCCAAACCCCGCGCCATCGCCCCACCAAGCACCCCAGAGCCACCAGTAACTACTGCTACTTGGTCTTTGAGGCTAAAAAGTTTCTCCAAAATCAAATCTGGCATTGATAATTCCTCGAACGTCATGAAACTCTGCGTCTGTTTGCGTTTACTTTGCGTCCCTTTGCGTTCAAAAAATTACTTCTTGCAACGCCAAGGAACGCCAAGGTTGGCGCAAAGGAACATAGAGGTTTTTAGTTTAATTTGTAAGCAACCTTCGCCAGGTCATAAGCTAAAGCATGAGCCATTCCATAGCCTTCCTCTTCCTCAATTAATCCCCGTATTACCAACCCTGCCAACCAATTACAAGCTACACGCCGCCACACTGTGTGACGAGCAGGAATGGAAACAAAAGCCCGCGTATCATCGTTAAAACCTGCGGTGTTATAAAGTCCGGCGGTTTCCATCACTTGATTGAAGTATCGCTCCATACCATTTATGCTGTCGTGGAACCACCAAGGCGGCCCCAACAAAACTGCGGGATAATGACCGGCTAAGGGAGCTAGTTCGCGGCTATAAGTGCTTTCATCCAATCCAAACAAAATTAAGTGAAAGTCTTTGTGATTACCGTAGGCTGTCAACAAGGGATGCAAATTTTCTGTCCACTCTATTTTTAAAGGAATGTCAGCACCTTTATCAGACCCAAATTGCTCAAACACAGCTTGATTATGGTTACGCATAATACCGCAATGCATCTGCATCACCAAACCATCTTCTACACTCATCCGGGCCATTTCCACGAACATGTGGCCGGTAAAACCCTCTGCATCGCCTGGATTTAATTTGTTAGCCAATGCTCTGGCAAAAATGGCTTCTGCTTCTTCGTCAGTAAGTCGGTTGGTATAAGGTGTAGCTGCACTATGGTCGGTAGCTGTGGCTCCCATTTTTTTGAAAAAACCTCGACGTTCTTCTAGGGCTTCCACGAACGCAGCATAAGTAGTAATTTCTCGCCCCACAGTGCTTTCCAGCTTGGTTAAATTTTCCCGCCAACCAAGAGTATTGAGGTTGACTACTGCATCTGGGCGGAATGTGGGTTTTATTTGAGTAAAACCTTCTTGGTGTAGGGATTGATGGTAGTCAAGGGGATCGCTGGCTGCATCAGTGGTGCAAAGGACTTCGATGTTAAATTTTTTGAATAAAGCACGAGGTGAGAATTCCGGTAACAATAACAGCTTTTCGAGATAATCGTAGATATATCCAGCATTGCGAGAATTTAAAGGTTCATCCACTCCAAAGACGTTATTAAGTTCGTCTTTCAGCCACAACCCAGAGGGAGTACCTTGGAATAAGTAAAAATTGTCGGCGAAAAGTTGCCAGATTTTACGGTGGTCGGTTTCTACTGGCGAACCATCACGGCTAGGTATGCCCAAAGCCGATAAAGGTATGCCCCGACTATAAAGCATACGGAAAATGTAATGGTCGGGAATAATCAATAATTCAGTGGGGGAACCAAAACAAGCTGCGGGATTAGCCAACAAAGCCGGGTCTACATGTCCGTGGGGACACACTAGGGGCAGACTAGATATACTGTAAAAAAATTGACGTGCTAGCTGTTTTTGTTCTGGTTCTGGAGCAAAACAGCGATCGCTAGATAAACTCCATTTTTTAGTTAACATATTATTTCTAAGTAATTGAAAATGGGCATTGGACATTGGGCATTGGGCATTGGGTCGGGGGTACGGGACATTGCCCATCTGGCATTATGAGTACTGAGTTAGCAGTTAGGAATTCTCTGCTGTGCCCCTCTGCACCAGCGCTTTGTTGCTCAAATGCAGTAGTACTATTGCGCTTGACTACAAAAGGTGACAGAACCAGATTTTCTACACTTTTCTCTTCTAATAAATCGAGTAACATTTGCATCGCTGAGCGACCAATTTCCAATTTTGGTTGGCACACCGTTGTCAATGATGGTGTTACGTAACGGCAAAGAGCAATGTCATCAAATCCAACTAAACTTAAATTTTGCGGTATCAAAATATTTAGTTCTTGGCAGGCTAAGAGAGCGCCAACCGCTACCATATCGTTGTAACAAAAGATGCCTGTAACACCTGTTGTCAATAGTTTAGGTAGCATCTTTTTGCCTGTATCAACATCGTTGATTCTGGTATTTTCTTCATCACTAATTGCCACCCAATCACTGTTTTCTGGTAACCCGGCTTCCCTCAAAGCCCTACGATATCCTTCTAAACGCAAGTAATTGGACTGACTGCGATCGCCCACACCCAAATAACCAATAGCCCTATGTCCCAATTCAATCAAATGCTCTACCGCTAATCGACCACCTAAAAAATCATCCACTGTTACTGTATGAAATGTTTCAGGTTGGTCTTCCGTTTGACTATTAATTAATACTGTTGGAACCGCAATTTCTCCGATTTTATTTGTATTTTTTTTATTGATTCGGGAATCAGTGACTAATATGCCATCAACTCTCCGACGATGAAAGTTATCAATAGCTGCTATTTCCTGCTCGAAATCTCGATGTGAAGCAGTTAAGAAAACACTCAAACCAGCTGTTCTCGCTACCTGCTCTATTCCCTCTACTACCTCAGCATAAAAAGGATCGGCAATGGAAGTCACCACAACCCCGACAGTATTAGTACGTTGAGTTTGCAAGCTTTGAGCAATGGCATTCGGCACATAGTTCATTTCCCGCGCTATCTTCTGAATTTCCTCTCGCACCTTCGGGCTAATGAGAGAGTTATCTCGCAAAGCACGGGAAACTGTAGAATGAGAAACACCTGCCCTACGAGCTATATCTTCTATTGAAACTTTTCGTTTCTTCATGATTTTACCATAATTAATGC
Source organism: Nostoc sp. 2RC (assembly GCF_014222165.1). NCBI lineage: Bacteria > Bacillati > Cyanobacteriota > Cyanophyceae > Nostocales > Nostocaceae > Nostoc > Nostoc sp. 2RC. The sequence continues at coordinate 8,531 of NZ_JACKZU010000136.1, read as the reverse complement.
AAACGTGTGCATTATAATTCTAATTATTAGCAAAGTTGAGTTATCTGTCAATGTATTCACTTTCCTAACTCAGCATAAAATTGAAATTAATGTCAAAATGTAACAAAAAATCAAGTTATGACAGATTCACAGGGAAACTGTTGACTGTTGATTGTTGACTGTTGATTGTTAATACTTTGCTTTGTTTGCAAAACTATGAACCAATACAGTTGACATAAGCTGTTCTCCGTTCCAGCAAACCTATTCCTTACCTCCACGAGTAGTTTATAAAAAATCAAATACGATTGCTATATGAACGACAAATCAATGATTATCATCATCATGGGTGTTTCTGGAGCTGGTAAAACCACCATCGGAAAACTGCTAGCAAATTCTTTAGACTGGGAATTTAGCGACGCTGATGCTTTTCATTCGCCAGAAAACGTTGAGAAAATGCGGTGTGGTATTCCTCTGACAGAAGCTGATAGAATACCTTGGTTACATGATTTGCAAATAGCTATCAAAAATTGGCTGCTAGAAAATAAAAGTATGGTGCTGGCGTGTTCGGCTCTTAAAGAAAGCTATCGTCAATTTCTGGTTGTAGATAGCGAACGCATCAAGTTAGTTTACCTCAAAGGGTCTTATGAATTAATTCAAAAACGCTTGCAAGAGCGTCATAATCACTACATGAGCGAAAAACTGCTCGATACCCAGTTTAATACCCTAGAAGAACCATTAGACACCTTATATATAGATGTTATCGAAACACCCCAGATAATTGTACAAAACATCAGAACATCTCTAGGAATTTAGCGTTATAGGCTTCCCCATTCCCTATTGCCTATTGCCTATTGCCTATTGCCTATTCCCTATTCCCCTTGATAAAGCACAAATCAGGAATCCGATATTGGTAGGAGACACAATGTTTCTCAGATTAGCGCAACAATATCAGCAAGTCGTTCAAGACTTGGTAATTAATCTACAAGCTTTGTCCATTGCACTTGAGCGGCGTGGTTATACTACGTCTTGTTATACGTGCGGCGACCAAATCAAAAGTGCTTCATTTATGGTGAGTTTGGCAGAAAAGCACATAATTCGGTTTTTAGTGTCTGATTACGGTATTACTTGGATGGAAATTTGGGACGACCGCGAATTAATGAAGTTAGAGGGTGCAGAAGCAATCAATCAGCTTGAAGAACTAGCTAACATCGTCAAGTATCCCCAGCAAGAAATCAACATTGTTAACTATCCACAGCGAAAGATGTACTGAGTAAAGTAAAGAATGTTTGCTGAAGGGGAAGGTAGTCTTGTGCAAATAGATAGAAAACTTAATAGTTATTTTTGCACACGTGTGCAAAAATAAAAATAAGCAAATTGAAATTTATGCACAGGTGTGCAAAACCATTATAAAAATATGTCTCAAGCTCTACATCATCGCCAAAATAATCTCTTACATTCCCTAGAAGAATGGGAAAAAGACTTACTCAATCGCTATCCCGATCCCAACACCATAGTTAAAGAAGGTAAAACTGTTGAAGCTTACAGAAATTATGAAACAACTATTAGAGATACAGTTAAAGAGTTTTACCGCTTAAACCACATCAATCAAACATATGATTTTGTACTCCAGAAAAAAGCGGAGTTTTTAAAGTTTGACAAACAAGAAATGAGTGTTTGGGATGCAGTGGAATTTTTGAATCAATTAGTGGACGATTCAGATCCCGATACAGACTTAGACCAATTACAACATTTATTGCAAACATCAGAAGCCATTCGTGCTGATAATCATCCTGATTGGATGGTGCTGACTGGTTTCTTTCACGATATGGGGAAAGTACTTTGTTTATTTGGCGAACCCCAATGGGCTACTGTTGGTGATACCTATCCTGTGGGTTGTGCGTTTTCAGATAAAATTGTTTTTTCGGAATTTTTTAAAGATAATCCCGATTACAATAACCCAAAATATAATACTAAATATGGTGTATACGAACCAAATTGTGGATTAAGTAATGTACATCTTTCGTGGGGACACGATGAATATTTTTATAGTATGATGAAACCTTACTTACCCGAACCTGCACTATACATCCTTCGCTATCATTCATTTTATCCTCAACATCGTGAGAACGCTTACCAGCATTTGATGGATAAACATGATGAAGAAATGTTTAAATGGGTGAAGTTATTCAATCCCTATGATTTATATTCAAAAAACCCCAATCCCCCAGATTGGCAAAAGCTCAAGCCATACTACGAAGACTTAGTAGCTAAATATTTACCGCCAACCTTAAAATTTTAAATTTTCGGTTCCTGATTGAGTCTCTCAAGATTGCAAACATTTGTCTCCAAATCTCAACCAAAGAAAATATTTTCCCAAACACAATAGCACAATTTGTGTCTGTGAAGACTAAAAAACAAATATATATTTAGTTTACAGTCACTTGCTTGGTTCTATGGGATTATCTAGTCAACTGAAACAAGCGCAAAGCTAATTATTGCGTCTATTCTTTGACATCAAAATTTTTGTGCGTCCTCTCAAGGTTGCTTAATTATTGAGTGTCGCACTCATTTCGCCATCATAAAGGATGGAAAATAACTCATCTGACACGATATTACATTCAAATGGAAAACACTTCTTAATTTTGTAAATTTCAATAAAGTAAATAATTGTTTGGGAAAATTACACGATAAAATGAAAAACCAAATAAGATTAGAAGTTTGAAATTTGCTCCCCTAAAGTTCTTGGAATTTTAGCAAACCAATTTTTTCAGACTAACCATTTTCAAATATAATTTTCCCAAAAAACAAATTTGTGAATTCTTACAACATTTAGTATTTTGTTGCCATCAGCAAAGACTTAATTTAGTGTAACTACCAGTAGCAACTCCAAGAACATCAAATTACAACAGATGTTCGACTTTAACTTGCCAAATTTAAAAGTGAAGCTAAACACTAAAGTTGTAAATATTCTATCATATTGCGGATTGATATTTTGCTAATTTTCCTCAAATTCAAAAGCATTGTTTGGATGATAGGTGAATATGAAGAAAGTTTTTTTATTAGCTAGCATATTAGGTTTTGTTGGGACTGCGGTTGTGGGTTGTAATGACACTCCAAATGCTAACACCGCTAATAATAGTACTAATACTGCGATTAACACTAGCTTAGAAAATCAAGGATTGCAGACAATTGGGATTACTTTGGGGGATTTAGGTAATCCCTTTTATGTAGCACTGCAAAAGGGAGCTGAAGAACAAGCAAAAAAAATTGGTGATGGGATTAGAGTCAATACAGTTTCCAGTGCCTTCGATCTCAACCAACAAACTAACCAAATTGAAAATTTCACGGCGGCGAACACTGACTTAATTATCTTGAGTGCCGTTGACAAAAAAGGAGTTAAACCAGCCATCGACCAAGCGAGGAAGGCGGGCAGAATCGTGATTGCAGTGGATTCAGCCGTTGACGCAGACGTAGATGCAATGATTAGCTCTAACAACACCCAGGCTGGAGAGATTGCTTGCAAGTATATTGGCGATCGCCTCAACGGCAAAGGTAACGTAGTAATTCTCAACGGTACGCCGATGGACTCAATCAATCAGCGAGTTAGTGGCTGTAAGAGTTCATTAGCCAAATATCCAGACATCAAAATCATCTCAGACCAGAACGCAGAAGGTACAAGGGATGGCGGACTGAGAGTCATGAGTGACATACTAACAACCTTTCCTAAAATCGATGCTGTTTTTGCCACCAACGACCAAAGCGGTGTTGGCGCAGACTTAGCAGCCAAACAAGCAAGACGGAAAGAATTTTTTATTGTTGGCGTTGACGGTTCCCCAGATGCAGCCAAAGCAATGGAAGACAAAGACGGTGTATTTGTGGCAACAGCCGCCCAAGATCCCGCAGGAATGGCGCAAAAAGCCGTTGAAGTCGGCAACGATGTCATCCAAGGCAAAAAACCCAGTAATTCCGAAATTCTCGTTCCAGTTAAATTGGTTACCCGTGAAAACCTTGGTAGTTACAAAGGGTGGTAATGGGGGCAGGGGAAAAGGTTAAAGGGGAAAGGGAAAAGGTTAAAGGGGAAAGGGGAAAGGGTAAAGGGGAAAGGGTAAAGGGAAAAGGGGAAAGGGGAAAGGGTAAAGGAATAAATTTAATCTTGGCCCTTTTCCCCTTACCCCTTACCCCATACCCTGTTTGGCTAATGCCCCATTCAGATTTTTTTTCAGAGGAGATATATGAATTTAAAAAACATTGGCATCGCAGCTAGTTTAATCAGTTTGGTTAGTGGTGGCGTAATTGGTTGCTCAAATAATTCTGAAAACGGCAATACTGCGAGTAATCCTGATGGCAACGCTGCTGGGAATACTGCTACTAATACTAGCGCACAGAGTAAGCCAGGTAGTGCCGATGGGAAATTGCGATCAGTAGCTTTTACTGCTGGCGATTTGAGTAATCCCTTCTTCGTTCTTATGGGACAGGAAATTGAAGCCACAGCTAAAAAAATCGGTGGCAATGATGTTAGAACAACTGTAGTTTCCAGTGCTTATGACCTCAACCAGCAAGCCAACCAAATTGAAAATTTCACCGCCTCGAATACTGACATTATTATTCTGAATGCTGCTGATAAAAGTGGCATTAAGCCGGCAGTGGAAAAAGCCAAAGAAGCAGGTAGAATCGTGATTGCCGTAGATACAGGTGCAGAAGGTGGTGTAGATGCCACAGTTACGACTAATAACGTGCAAGCTGGAGAAGTAGCTTGTAAATATATTGCCGATCGCCTCAAAGGCAAAGGTAATGTAGTAATCGTCAATGGGCCGCAAGTGGACTCAGTGATTCAGCGAGTTAATGGCTGCCAGAACGTATTGGCTAAATATCCTGATATAAAAATTCTCTCGAAAGACCAGAATGCAGAAGGTAGCAGAGACGGTGGACTCAGAGTGATGACAGACTTGCTCACAACCTTTCCCAAAATAGATGCTGTTTTTGCCATCAACGACCCCAGTGGAGTGGGAGCAGAACTAGCAGCCAACCAAGCACAACGAAAAGACTTCTTCATTGTTGGTGTCGATGGTGCGCCAGAAGCCATAAAAGCGATCGCTGACAAAGAAGGGATATATGCAGCAACAGCAACTCAAAATCCACGAGGCATGGCAGCAAAAGCAGTGGAAGTTGGCAACGACATTTTAAAGGGTAAAAAACCCCAGTCGCCAACAATTTTGATTCCAGTCAAGCTGATTACTAAAGATAACGTCAGCACAGAAAAAGGCTGGTAAATGGGAATGCGGGCAGGGGGAAAGGTTAAAGGGGAAAGGTTATAGGGGAAAGGGAAAAGGAATAAATTTAATCTTTCCCTTTTTTCGCTTACCCGTTTCCCTATACCCTGTTTGTCCAATATTATTTTTACAGGAGCTACTCGTGACCACAAGTATTGAAACCTCGTTTCCTGAAGCACCAACCGCGGCCCCTGTATTAGAGATGCAAGGGATTGCCAAACGATTTCATGGTGTACCTGCTCTGCAAAATGTGAATCTCACAATTTATCCTGGAGAAGTTCACGCTCTCATGGGGGAAAACGGAGCTGGTAAAAGTACATTGATGAAAATTCTTGCTGGGGCTTATATTGCCGATGAAGGTGAGATTCGCATCAATGGTACGCCAGTGAAAATTACCGATCCGGCTTCGGCACGTAAAGCGGGAATTAACCTGATTTATCAAGAACTCAATGTTGCACCCAACTTAACGGTTACCGAAAATATTTTCATGGGTAGCGAGTTGCAACGGGGTCAGTTCTTAGACCGCAAAGCGATGGACGATGAAGCAAAATTAGTACTCCAAAGCCTGGGGGCAAGTTTTACAGGCAATACTATAGTTGGTACTTTGTCTATCGCCGAACAGCAGCAGGTAGAAATCGCCAGGGCACTGAAAGACAAAAGTCGGGTTTTGGTGATGGATGAGCCGACAGCAGCTTTATCTGACCGCGAGACTGAGTGTTTGTTTGAAGTTATTCGCAAACTCCGAGACGATGGCATTGCCATTATCTACATCAGCCACCGCATGGAAGAGATATATGCATTGGCTGACCGAATTAGTGTACTGCGGGACGGTCAATATATCGGTAGTCTCACACGGGAGGAAATTTCTGCCCAGCGATTAGTACAAATGATGGTCGGGCGTTCCATGCAAGATTTCTACGAACATCAACGCCAAACCAATCCCGGCCCGGTGGTGTTGGAAGTGAGAAATATCAGCGACGGACGCAAGATTGAACCGGCTAGTTTTCAAATTCGCGCTGGTGAGATCCTGGGTTTGGCAGGGCTGGTGGGTGCTGGACGCACAGAAGTATCCCGACTGATTTTCGGTGCAGACCGCAAGGCTAGTGGTGAAATTTTCCTCAATGGCGTGAAACTGAATATCAATAGCCCCAGTGATGCCATTGCTGTTGGTATTGGTTACGTCCCAGAAGACCGCAAAGACCAAGGTTTATTTCTGGAAATGAGTTCCCGCAAGAATATTGCCCTGAACACCCTCAAACAGGATGCCAAGGCCGGGGTTGTCAACTGGGGTTCAGTCAATCGATTGGCGACGGAAGCGGTGGAAAACTTCAATATCCGGCTGGCTAACTTGGAAATTAGAGCTGTGGATCTTTCTGGTGGCAATCAGCAAAAGCTACTATTAGCGCGTTGGCTAGCAATTAAACCGAGAGTCTTAATGCTGGATGAGCCGACACGGGGGGTAGATATCGGCGCTAAGAGCGAGATTTATCGAATTATCAGCGAATTAGCATCTCAAGGGGTCGCTATTTTAATGGTTTCCAGCGAATTACCAGAAGTGGTTGGTATGAGCGATCGCGTTTTAGTCATGCGCGAAGGACAGTTAGTGGGGGAACTCGACGACAGTCCCGGCAAAGAAATTACCCAAGAAAAGATTATGCACTATGCAACAGGAGCATCGGGAGTAGTAGAATCATGAGCCAAACAATCAGACCTACCAATAGGAAAGTCGGCAACAATCCCAAGGCGCGCCAAGGGAAATCCATCACCACCTTTCTGGAAGTTGCAGGTATCTTACCAATACTCGTACTTATTTGTATCTTATTTACCTTCCTTTCACCCAACTTCCTCACAGGCGGTAACCTCGTCAATATTTTACGGCAGGCATCCATTAACATTGTCCTCGCCACAGGTATGACCTTTGTGATTCTCACCGGAGGCATTGATTTGTCTGTGGGGTCAATGTTGGCTGTTTCTGCCGTAGTCGCTTTGTTGGTGTCCCTACTTCCGGTTATAGGTTGGGCGGCTTTGCCTGCTGGCTTGTTGGCGGGATTGCTTTTGGGCTTACTCAACGGTGCTTTGATTACCTTTTTGGATGTACCGCCTTTTATTGTCACCTTGGGTTCGTTGACTGCTTTGCGGGGTGTTGCCTACTTGATTGCCAAGGGAACAACAGTTATCAACCGCGATATCAATTTTGCGTGGATTGGTAATAGCTATATCGGCCCCCTTCCTTGGTTGGTAATCATTGCCTTACTGACGGTGGCTGCTAGTTGGTTTGTACTGCGACAGACTGTTTTAGGAGTGCAAATCTATGCCGTGGGTGGTAACGAACGGGCAGCAAGATTAACTGGCATTAAAGTTAATCGGGTGTTGCTATTTGTTTATGGCGTCAGTGGATTGCTGTCAGGTTTGGCAGGAGTAATGAGTGCCAGCCGTCTTTATAGTGCTAGCGGCTTATTGGGTCAAGGATATGAATTAGATGCGATCGCTGCTGTAATTTTAGGTGGAACTAGTTTTACAGGCGGGATTGGTACAATTGGCGGTACTCTTCTCGGTGCATTAATCATTGCTGTCCTCAACAATGGTTTAACTCTGCTGAACATGTCTTTCTTCTGGCAACTAGTGGTCAAAGGATTAGTAATTATCGTTGCCGTCATGATTGACCGACTCCGCAGACGTTCCAGACGCTAGAAAGATAAAAATTAAGTAAGAATTCAAGAGTCATATCAGGTTCGGCTGAAGACTTATTATTAGCACTGACGCCAAGAGTTTTGAATAGTAAGCAATTATCCGAACTTGATATCAGAATAAGTGTTTGTAATGTAACCCCCCTTTTAACCAAGCTACGCATAGCGTCTCGTAGAGAGGACTATACTATAGTCCTCTAATAAGGACTGTACGCGGAGCGTTCCCGTAGGGTAGTCCTTACTACGAACTCAAAGGTCTAAATCTTGCCTACGGAACGCTATAGCAAACTTCTAAAATCAATCTGTTCCCTATTCTTCATTAAAAGTTCCCTTTTAAAAAATTCACCTGATAACATCTACCTTTTAGCCTGCATTTTTACATTCAGCACAGCAATAATCAGGCAACAACAAAATATAAAAATTAGCCATAGCTCAGAATACTCTCTTCACACCTCATAACGGAAAAAACTTCATCCACCCAATCTTCAATAAATAATACCAAGTTCAGATAATCACCTATAACTCCAAACTCCCCGTCATATCATGTCCGCCTAATTACCCATAATAAAAACCTCCCCGCGTCCCCCCGTCCCCG
>NZ_JACKZU010000135.1:0-20121 GCF_014222165.1 Nostoc sp. 2RC | reverse complement strand
TCTTTCCCCGCGTCAGTGCGTCTCCCCGTCCCCGCGTCTTCTTCACCCCCCCTCACCCTCAACCTGCAAGAAGTGATGTTGGGGTATTCTGACAGCAACAAAGACTCTGGTTTTTTAAGCAGCAATTGGGAAATTCATAAAGCACAAAAATCGCTGCAAAAAATCGCAGAAGGTTACGGTGTGAATTTGCGGATTTTCCACGGACGCGGCGGTTCTGTGGGAAGGGGAGGCGGCCCGGCTTACGAAGCGATTTTGGCTCAACCGGGTCACAGCATCAACGGGCGGATTAAGATTACCGAACAAGGGGAAGTTTTGGCTTCTAAATATTCCTTGTTGGACTTAGCTTTGTACCACATGGAGACCATCACCACCGCAGTAATTCAAGCTAGTTTGCTGCGGACAGGGTTTGATGATATCGAACCTTGGAATGAGATTATGGAAGAACTAGCAGCGCGATCGCGTCAACATTATCGTGCCTTAATTTACGAGCAACCTGATTTTATCGACTTTTTCCACCAAGTCACCCCCATTGAAGAAATTAGCCAACTGCAAATTAGTTCCCGTCCAGCACGGCGTCCCTCCGGTAAAAAAGACCTAAGCAGTTTGCGGGCCATTCCTTGGGTATTTAGCTGGACACAAACTCGCTTTTTATTACCTTCTTGGTATGGTGTCGGCACGGCTTTGCAAGAATTCTTGAACGAAGAACCAGAAGAACACTTAAAACTACTGCGTTATTTTTACATCAAGTGGCCTTTCTTCAAAATGGTAATTTCCAAAGCAGAAATGACCTTAGCAAAAGTAGACATGCAAATGGCGCAGCACTACGTTCAAGAATTATCAAAGCCGGAAGATAAAGAACGCTTTGTTAAAGTTTTTGAGCAAATTGCCAGTGAATTTAATCTCACAAGAGATTTGGTGTTAAAAATCACCAATCACAATAAGCTCTTAGATGGCGACCCCATATTGCAAAGGTCTGTACAATTACGCAATGGCACAATTGTACCCTTGGGATTTATCCAAGTTTCCCTGCTCAAGCGTTTACGCCAGTCCATGAATACCACTGCTACTTCTGGAGTCATTCACTCTCGTTACAGCAAAGGCGAATTACTGCGAGGAGCATTGTTAACCATTAATGGTATTGCTGCTGGTATGAGAAATACAGGTTGATGGGGAATGCGGCATGGGGCATGGGGAGATGAGGGAGCAAAACACTTGAGTTAAAATACTTGTCGGCGAGTATTAAAGACTCGTGGTCGAATCTCAAAGACACATGCCCCATGACTAATGACTAATGACTAAAAACAAAATTCTAATTTGCACATTTTTAGCCCTAGCATCAGGTTTTTTTACTGCTTATACCACTGGACAAATCACCACCATGCTGCATAACCAGAAGTGTGCAAACCAATACTGGGGTTTGAAGGTAATATGCAACACTGGGGCGACGCTAGGAGGAATGTGGCAAGGTAGCACAACGGGATTGTGGATGGGTACAGTTTTAGGGGCGTTTGTTGGTGGTTTGGTGACGCGGGAAACTCGTAATTAGGGAACTCTCATAAATAAAAACAATCACTTGGAGTTGTTGATTGTTGATTGTTGACAGGATATTGTTCTCAGCAAGACTGGTAAAATCTACTCATAGCGAAGAAGAGTAAATCACCATGACTACTGAAACTAACCCAGGTAATCAAACGACTACAGGTGCGGATGCTGTTGATGAAGCGATCGCACGGGGAATTGATTTTGATGGTTCTCCAATTCCGCCTGCCAAATTAGAACTTTATCGCAAAGTCATGGGGCTAGAGGGCAATAGACAGCGCAGTGGTGTATCTAATACGATGCGATCGCGCATTGTCCGCATTGGTGCAAAACATATCCCCCAAGCTGAACTCGATCAATTGCTTACAGATGCAGATTTCGCACCTTTAAAAGAAAAAGAAATTGCCTTTTATTACGGCGGCAAATAAAGTTAAGAGTTAGGAGTTTGGAGTTAGGAGTTGTAAGATAAATTCGCCTTCTAATTGCTTATAGAAAAAGCACTCCAAAGAGCCAAGGCTGAGCTTTGGCTAATCTAATATATTGTGGTTAGGGTTTGAACAGTTGGGTTGTAAGGAATTAGGGTTAATTGAGCGCGGATAATATCAATTGTTAATTCCTAACTCCTCACTTCTAACTCCTAACTTTTTACTCCTCACTTTTCTAAATTTTTTACACTCAAAACGTGTGGTGGCGTTGAATCTGGTGGATAAATCACATCTACGTTTACTATCCGCTTTGTGGAGGGTGGAAGTGTAAGTTGCACTAATGGTTCTAATACCTGTCCAGTTCTATGCCATAAATGCACATAGCGGATTTTTTGTTGACCTTGATCGTCGAAATAACGTACCCGCACCGTACCACGGAAGAAAGGAAAATCGAGGGATGGTTTGCGGAAACGCAGGCCACCTTGGGATAATTTATCTTCCTTTAAAGGTGTTTCTAAGGTAACAGCGACGGTCTGATTTTGAGTAGTGTTATTACTTAAGGGTAAAGTCAGTTTGTATTCCACAGCGTAATTACCGTGTGCTTCGTATGCTGTATCGGGATAGCGTACCAGCATCTTGGCTGTTTGGATTTGTTCGGTACCCAATCGACCACCCCGCAGTGTAACTATAGGATAAGAGATAGCTTTGCCACGCTGGGGAATAGTTAACTGTGTGGCTTGGGAATTATCCACCAATTTTGCTTGCCATTGGGAACCTTGGGAAACACCAGCTACACGTCCATAAATCAGTGCGCCACTGGTAGCATCTGGAGGAGTCGGTGTTTTATCTCGCGGCCCAGCGAAGTTACCTGTATCTAGTTGTCGGTGGAAGGATAATATTGCCAAAATTGTCACCATAATATTGCCACGACAAAGCTCAAAACGTTTATTCTGCCGTTAATCACTGATGCCAAAAATTTGGCAATTGGAATGATAATACTGCCGAAAACTAAAAATGGAACAATAAGCGTGCCAAAATTGTTAAATTAGATGACTCATTCAAAACGCTTTTGTAGCTAGAGTTACAATTAATAACACATCAGATCCCGTGCAATGGCTTGAGTAATAATCGGCTACTGTTTCTCCCAATTAATTAGTGTTTGCTACTTCTGACGTGCCATTGTTATAGACTGCATGTCTAACTCAAGTTTCAGGGAGTAAGAAAAATGCTCACCGATTACGAGTTTAAAAAATGGTGTAGCGACCAAAAATTATCAAAATTATCAATCTCAACTCTTACGGATATTCGTTCTAGTGAGCCAGCGCGACGAGTTGGGGGTGGAAGAAAGAATGTTTCAGGTTTTTACCCCAGCAAAAAGAATCAAAAAAGCATTCAATTTGAGTCTCATAAAGTCGAGCTTCCCTTTATTTATGAACTAGAGCATGATGAGGAGGTTCTGGAATATTACGACCAACCTCCGGCATTTAAAATAAATTACCAGTCCAAGTCGGGGCGAAATCTTGGATTTTTCTATACCCCAGACTTTTTCGTTATCAGAGCTTCGAGTGCTGGGTGGGTAGAGTGTAAAACAGAAAAAGAATTACAAAAGTTGCTTGTCAAACAGCCTCATCGTTACAGCTTTAATAGTGATGGTTGTTGGTTCTCACCACCTGCTTTATCCTATGCCGCACAATTTGGATTTGATTTTCAAATTTTTTCAGATGCTAAAATTAATTGGACTTTATACCGCAATCTAACCTTTTTAGAAGATTATTATCGTGCTATTGATGAGGGCAAAAATATTTGGGGTAGGTCGGACGAGTTAATTGAAAATATTGTTCGTTCTCAACCAGGGATAACGCTGAATCAATTGCTTGACAATAAGTTAGGAATTAGCGCCGACTCGATTTATTTTTTAATTGCTAGCGAGCAGATTTATATAGATTTAGGGGCGTGCTTACTAGTTGAGCCAGAACAATGCCAAGTTTTTTGTGACCGAGAGTATGCTTCTTCCCATAAATTGATATTTTTGTCATTGCGAAGTGCAGATACAATAACTGTTCCAGTCATAAATTTAGTTCCCAAAGAACAAATAAACTGGGATGGTCAAATCTATACATTGATAAAAGTTGGTCATACACAAATTACTCTGCGCTCTGAATTAGGGGAGTTGATTGACTTACCAGTTACCGAACTAGAGAGTAAAATTCGGCTGGGTCAAATAACAGTTAATAGACAGATGTATGCTGGCAGTAACCCCGACGAATTAAATTCAATATTAAAGGGTGCAAGCCAAAAAGATTTAGAAGATGCTAACCGACGTTACAGAAGTATTGAACCAATATTGTTAGGTCAAAAAATAGAAAATCCAACAGTCCCAGAACGCACTTTAAGGGATTGGCTAGCCAAATATAAACAGGCTCAACAACAGTACGGCTACGGCTATATTGGGCTTTTAAATCACTCCAATAAAAAAGGGAACCGCAACCGGAAGTTACCCCAACAAATCTTAGAATTAATCAATGAATTTATTACGCAAAGCTACGAAACCCACAAACAAAAACGTAAGTACGAGGTATATGGAGCTTTTTGTAATGCTTGCATCAATGCCGGAATTCCAGACGACCAAATTCCTAGCTATAAAACATTTATTAGCGAGATAAAACAGCGTAGTGGTTGGCAGCAAACTTTTAGCAGAGAAGGACATAGAGCTGCTTACCCACAACAATCGTTTTACTGGGAATTAGAGCTAACAACACCAAAACACGGAGATAGGTCATTAGAGGTTTGTCATATTGACCACACAAAATTGGACATAGAGCTACGATGTTCACATACAAACCAAGTACTTGGCAGACCTTGGGCTACATTTCTGGTAGACGCTTACAGTAGAAGAATCTTAGCAGTTTATTTAACTTTTGACCCTCCGAGTTACCGCAGTTGCATGATGGTACTGCGGATTTGTGTAATGCGCTACTCACGTTTGCCCCAAATCATAGTGACAGACAACGGTAAAGAATTCCACAGTACCTACTTCGAGAGCTTGTTAGCTCTGTTTGAATGCACGCTCAAACACCGTCCCCCTGCTGCATCCCGATTTAGTGGAGTTTGCGAGCGTTTATTTGGAACAGCTAACACTCAATTTGTTTATAACTTAGCTGGTAACACGCAGATTACCAAAAAAGTCAGGTTGATGACCAAAACAGTCAACCCTAAAAATCTAGCAATTTGGACTCTTGGGTTATTGTATCTGTATCTTTGCGAATGGGCTTACTCAGAATATGACACAACAGAACATCCAGCTTTAGGGATGTCTCCTTCTGACGCATTTAATCAAGGTATAGCAAAGTATGGATTAAGAACTCACCGACTAATACCCTGGGACGAAAACTTGAGAATTTTAACTTTACCAACAACACAATCACAGAAAGTAAAAGTTCACCCAGTCCAAGGGATACAAATTCGAGGAATTCATTACTGGAATTCGGTTTTCCGCGACCCTAGTATTCACAAAACGTATGTTGCAATAAGATACGACCCATTTGATATTGGGATTGCTTATGCCTATGTTCGTGGTCAGTGGATTGAATGTATTAGCGAATATTATGCAGCTTTTAAAGGGCGTTCAGAAAAAGAGATTTGGCTGGCAACAACTGAGTTGCAAAAACGTAAAAGCAATCATCATCAAGAATTTAAAGTTCGAGCCAAAAAATTAGCAGAATTTATTTCATCAGCAGAAGCAGAAGAGGTTTTACTTGTACAACGTCTCCGAGATAATCAAGGAAAAGAAGTATTTAAACTCATTGAATGTGAAAGAAATAAAATTCAATTTCATGAATCATTAAATTTGATAGAAACAGTAGCTTTTGAGCCAAATGAAAATAACAATTTAGAATCAGTTCAAGTAGAAAGCGTTACTCAAATACCTACTAAACTCCAAATTTTTGATTCTTATTAATCATGTCTAATCAAAAGCATTTTCCCACAGCATTACTGACACAATCAACGACAGAAAAGCTATTGTACTTCGACAAGTATACAATGGCACACCCTCGGCTAGAAGAAGCCTTCAATTTTCTCAAGCTGGCGGTTAGTAATTCTTCGGAATCACGAATTATCTTTATTTATGGTCCAACAGGGGTTGGTAAAACTACCCTACGTTTACTAATTGAAAAGTGGTTAGTTGAGTCGAATTTACCGCAACTCGAAATTGACCCAGGTTGCTTACCATTCGCATCAGTTGAGGCAGTGGTTCAAAAATCAGGAATATTTAACTCGAAAGACCATATTAAACGCTGCTTATTTGCCCTTAATGAACCACTAATTGAACATAAGATAGACTACGGCACACGAGGTATTTATCGGAACAATTCGGGGCAAATTGTGATTGAGCCAAAAGTTATTGAAACAGATTTAGGATGGGCGTTAGAGCAAGCTCTTAAACATCGCAAACCCAAAATATTTTTTATTGATGAAGCTCATCATATGCTAATGGTAGCCTCTGGACGCAAGCTAACAGATTTACCTGAAGCTATAAAGTCATTAGCTAACAGAACTGGAGTTGTACATGGTCTAGTAGGCACATACGAATTATTGACCCTACATGATGTTGGCGACCAGTTAAGCCGACGTAGTGTTTACTTACATTTTCCCCGTTACCATGCTGATATAGAACAAGACAGAGAAGTATTCCAAAGTGTGGTTTGGGGTTTTCAACTAAGGATGCCATTACAGCAAGAGCCTGATTTAGTATCACATTGGGATTACTGTTATGAGCGAAGTTTGGGTTGTGTAGGAATTCTAAAAAACTGGTTTCAGAACGCATTGTTCGATGCAATTAATGAAGGATCTGACTCTGTTGAGCTTAAACATCTAGAACGTCGCGCCTTATCGGTTGCCCAATGTCGAAACATCCTCAAAAAAATTAAAGAAGGAGAGAATAATCAGGCACAAATTGACGGACAAGTTCAGCAACTGCGTGCGGAATTGGGCTTACCAATAAAATCTGCGCTAATTGATAACGACATTAAACAAGTTGAGATTCAACCACAACAGAGTAACTCAACTTTGAGAAAAGTGCAGTCTAAAGTCGGACAACCATTACCTAAGCGTCGTCAAGTAGGAACTTGAGTGATATGCCCACATTAACCCTAAAACTTTACCCATCGTGGGATACGCAAAAATCTCCGATTCCACCAAGAAGCCGTTTGTATAATCTAGAGCCAATTGGTATAGGAACTCCTTATGTAGAAAGTTTAACAAGCTATATCATTAGACTAGCTGAACAACATTGCATCACTACTAGAAAGCTACTTATAAAGGAAATTGCCCCATTTATGGGTAGAGAACCGAAATTATCAAACTTAAGAAATGAAAGGAATGAAAGTATCGGCAAAATACTTGGAGTTAATAGAGATAGAACAGCAACTAATGGAACGGGCTTAATGGCAACTAATTTAGTATGTGCAATGTCCATCCTGACGAAACGAACAGACTTACATTTTCTTACCCTTATACCTTGGGAAAAGGTGCTTTCTAAAAGGGATTTACTTCGCCATGAGCGTGTTTGGTGTCCTTCTTGTTACCAAGAATGGCGTGATACTAACAAAAGTATTTATGAACCACTTATTTGGTGTATTAATGTAGTTCAGATTTGTCCAATCCACCACCATCCTTTTTTATCAGTGTGTCCTCATTGTTTGAATCAACAACTTGTGCTTTCTGGTGATTCTCAGACCGGACACTGTAATAAATGCGGTAAATGGCTGGGGAGTTACCGATACAAAAATGGTGGAGTCAACAAAATTAAAAAAGCGGATGAAATTGCTTGGCAACTTCATGTGAATCACGAATTGGGAGAATTAATCGCATCTGCACCTACTATCATATCTCCGATTAATTCAAATCGGATTAGTCAGACAATTTCTACTTTTATTAATCAAGCATTTCAATCAAATCAAGCTGCCTTATCTCGCGCTATTTTAGTAAATCAAGCAACAATTGGTTCATGGTGTAAAGGAAAAGTAATACCTCAAATAGATAAACTTTTGCTACTAAGTCATCAGATGAAAATTAAATTGCTTGATTTTTTGACAACAGATATTTTAGTTTTTGATAATATTGTTTGTGGCTCATCAACAAATCAAGCCGAACACCCAAAAAAGTCCTATACGAGAATCAATTCCGAGAGAAAGCAAGTTTTAAATATAATTCTTCAGGAAGTAATTAATGAGTACCCACCACCTTCTTTAGAAGATGTTGCGTTTCGTCTAAAACATTATCCGCTTTGTTTACAGAATCATTTCCCCGAATTGTGTCAAATAATTAAAGTTAGACACGCTGATTATAAAAGCGTGAGTAGACAGCAAAAAATTCAACCTATTCTCGAATTAGCACTTCAGGAATTTCCACCTCCTTCATTCCTAGAAATTTCTCGACGACTAGGCTACAAAAATAACAGCTATTTATACAGATATTTTCCTGAACTTTCTCGTTCTATCTCCAAGCGTTACCAAGAATACAATAATGCAATTGGTAAGAAAAAAAGAGAGCTTGTATGCCAAGAAATACAAAATGTTGCTCAATTGCTTCATTTACAAGGACAAAAACCTACACAACGTCGGGTTACTCAACTTCTTACCAAGCCGGGAGTGATGCGTAACCTTTGGGTTCGGTCTTACTTACGTGAAATTCAACAGTCTCTTGGCTATGATTAACACATTTGGCAACTGAGTACAACCTATCCTTAGGATTAGAAGTATAATTTTGCCGAAGTTAATTGGAAGCATAAGCAAGCCATTCCGGCAATATTATCCTTCCACCGACACTAGTAAAGCTTGCCATTCCTTGAGAGTCGGTTGACGTTCGCTACCATCAGAATTTTTCTTGGCAAACATGGCTAAACTTGCTGCATAAACTGAATCGCTACTACGCAGCCGCATAAAACTAGACCTACCGTTGATTGGTTTTTCTAGATTTCTGACAGGAATGGGATGATTTAGCAACATCCGGCTTTTTCCTGGAGGAATTACCAGTTGGGCGGGAAAATCAGCTTGGCGAACTCCCCGCAGTACATCAGCAACAGCGCGGGCCCCTGGCCCTGAATAAGTTTTACCATCGTTATTTTCAATATAAGGAGGTAACGTCACAAAGGGCGCATCCTGCATTAAATAACTCGCTGCTTGCAATACATCCACTGTTACAGGTTTTTTACCAGGGTTATGCACAATTACACCCAGATATAGAGTTTGTAAATCCTTGGGAGTGTGGGTGTAGTGGTGGGCGAATAAATCAAAACGTCCTTTAAAAGGAAAATTCAGATGGGCGGCGGTAACTTTTTTGCCGTTTGAAGGAAAGGTAGACAGTAAAACGCCTTCAGTTTTAATCCATTCTGGGCTATTGCTGTTAAAGACGGGTATTGTATCTAATTTTCCTGGTAAAACCCGCACTTCACCAGCTTGTACAATTTCTTGGTAAGTTGGCTTTGGCGAACTTTGAGCGATCGCGGAATTATGATTACGATTTGTGCATCCAAAGGTTTGAGTTATAGCTAATCCTAATAGAAATATGAATACAGGTGACGGTAATTTAACTAGCATAAATTTTATTTAGAAATCAGCCCCGGCATTAAAGATTAGGACTTACGCAACTGGCATATTATTTTAAGTTCGTAGTAAGGACTTTAGTCCTCTAATAAGGACTGAAGTCCTTACTACAAGCAAAAAAAATTGATTTTTTGTGACACTTGCGTAAGTCCTGAAGATAACCTGTTATTACTACAAGTTCCTTTAAGGGGATTTCTGAAGGACAATTAAAGTGATTAATTGAAGAAGAATTCAGAAGTCAGAATTCAGGAGTCAGAATTGGTGAATACTCTACGCACAAGGGGATAGAGTCTTGATTACGAAAAATATTTATTTTAGTTTAGGCAACTTTTACCTCCAAGGTTATTGTGAATACTCCTTGTTATGAAGCGCCTGTTTTTGTGAATTTGACAAGGTTTCTATATAAAGCTCAACTGCTTCTTTAATATCTACCTGTACTTTTTCTAGGGAATCACCTTGAGATTGACAACCAGGAAGTTCAGGGCAATAAGCATAATATCCATATTCATCTTTTTCGATAACAATGGTAACTTTATACGACATATCAAAGTTACCTTTGCTCAGGAGCTTCCAAATAAAAAAATGTACAATTTTTCTTGTGGGGTGGGCGTCTCGCCCGCCCGTTGACAGGGGCGGACAAGATGTCCACCCCACCAGAGTGGATAATTTATTTCTTGGTAATCCCTCATTCAATAAATATTATTACCTCTCATCTGTGTTGCCTTAGGAAGCGCGAGAACGAGAAAATCAGGCTTTGCCGAGGAAGTTCGTTACAAAAACAGAAACCATAACCATAACCTTAAAGCTCAACCGTAAAATCAACATAAAGTTTCAGCAATATTACTGGCGACAATTAAATAATTTACTAATAAGCGGAATTGATGCCGACAGGATAGGGCTGCAAATAATTACTGATTGAGGCTGTGAGGCTAAAGAATGAAGAGGAGTGCAAAGTCTCAACGGGTTTGCTGGTGGTTTCTACCAAAATTGACCCGCTACAGTTTAACTTTGTTGCTGAGTGCGCTAATGCTTGCTGATGCTGTGGGGGCGACACCGAGAAACTGGGTATTGCCCCCACTGCCCCCACAGCAGCCAGAAACCACTCAACCAAATGCCACTCGCGCTGCTGCGGAACGAGTTTTTCAAGAGGGACAGCAGCTTTACCAACAAGGGACAGCAGAATCACTGCGAGGGGCAATTGTGAAATGGCAAGCAGCGCTGAAGCTTTGGCAACAAGTTAATGATAAAGGCTGGGAAGCCATAATTCTCAACAATATTGGCTTTGTCTACTACTCATTAGGAGAAAATCAAGAAGCGCTCAAATACTACAACCAAGCTTTACCCATACGCCGTGCAGTGGAGGATAGAAAGGGGGAAGCCACCACCCTTAACAATATTGGCATTGTCTACAATGATTTGGGAGAAAAGCAAGAAGCGCTTAAATACTTCAACCAAGCTTTACCTATACGCCGTGCAGTGAACGACACAGGAGGGGAAGCCGCCACCCTCAACAATATTGGCGGTGTCTACAAAGATTTGGGAGAAAAGCAAGAGGCGCTCAAATACTACAACCAAGCTTTACCCTTATCCCGTGCAGTGGGGGACAGAAGAGGGGAAGCCAGAACCCTCAACAATATTGGCTTAGTCTACTACTTATTAGCAGAAAAGCAAGAGGCGCTCAAATACTACAACCAAGCTTTACCCTTATCCCGTGCAGTGGGGGACAGAAGAGGGGAAGCCAGAACCCTCAACAATATTGGCTTAGTCTACTACTTATTAGCAGAAAAGCAAGAGGCGCTCAAATACTACAACCAAGCTTTACCCTTATCCCGTGCAGTGGGGGACAGAAGAGGGGAAGCCACCACCCTCAACAATATTGGCTTAGTTTACGACTTATTAGCAGAAAAGCAAGAGGCGCTCAAATACTACAACCAAGCTTTACCCATACGCCGTGCAGTGGGGGACAGAAGAGGGGAAGCCACTACCCTCTACAATATCGGCGGTGTCTACGACTCATTAGGAGAAAAGCAAGAAGCGCTTAAATACTTCAACCAAGCTTTACCCATATACCTTGCAGTGGAGGACAGAAAGGGGGAAGCCAGAACCCTCAACAATATAGGCGGTGTCTACAACTCATTAGGAGAAAAGCAAGAAGCGCTTAAATACCTTAACCAAGCTTTACCCTTATCCCGTGCAGTGGGGGATAGAGGAGGGGAAGCCACCGCCCTCAACAATATAGGCGGTGTCTACGACTCATTAGGAGAAAAGCAACAAGCAATTCAATTCTACAACCAAGCTTTACCTATACGCCGTGCAGTGAACGACACAGGAGGGGAAGCCGCCACCCTCAACAATATTGGCTTAGTCTACAACTCATTAGGAGAAAAGCAAGAGGCGCTTAAATACCTTAACCAAGCTTTACCCTTATCCCGTGCAGTGGGAGATAGGGAAGGAGAAGCCACCACCCTCAACAATATTGGCTTAGTCTACAACTCATTAGGAGAAAAGCAACAAGCAATTCAATTCTACAATCAAGCTTTACCCATACTTAGTGCAGTGGGGGATAGAGGAGGGGAAGCCAGAACCCTCAACAATATTGGCAATGTCTACAACTCATTAGGAGAAAAGCAACAAGCAATTCAATTCTACAATCAATCTTTACTCTTATCCCGTGCAGTGGGGGATAGGGAAGGGGAAGCCGTCACCCTCGTTAACATGGCTGTCCTAGAACGCAGTCAGGGTAATCTACAACAAGCCCAAACACATATTCAAGCTGCTATTGAAATCATTGAAGATTTACGCACCAAAATAGCCGACCAACAACTACGCGCTTCTTACTTTGCCTCAGTCCAAGGTTACTACAAGTTCTACACCGACCTGCTGATGCAACTGCACAAAAAAGACCCATCAAAAGGATACGATGCATTGGCACTGGAAGTTAGCGATCGCTCCCGCGCCCGTGGTCTAATTGAACTACTAACCGAAGCAAACATAGATATCAAAAAAGGCATTGACCCAAAACTTTTAGCAGAAGAACGCCGTTTGCAATGGCAAATCAATGCTCAAGAAAAATTATTATCAGAACTAGCAAGTAAAAAAGAAACCCCAGAACAAGTTTTAACTAACACCAAACAAAAAATTCAAGATTTACTCAAACAACAGCGAGAACTTGAAGTTAAAATCCGCGCCAATAACCCTGAATATGCCGATTTAAAATATCCCCAACCTCTGACTCTCAAACAAATTCAGCAACAACTAGATAAAGACACATTGCTATTGCAATATTCTTTGGGTGAAGAACGCAGCTATCTTTGGGCTGTTACACCAGACTCTC
This sequence comes from Nostoc sp. 2RC, assembly GCF_014222165.1. Lineage (NCBI taxonomy): Bacteria > Bacillati > Cyanobacteriota > Cyanophyceae > Nostocales > Nostocaceae > Nostoc > Nostoc sp. 2RC. The sequence continues at coordinate 7,219 of NZ_JACKZU010000135.1, read as the reverse complement.
TCTATAGCTATGAACTTCCAAAACGCCAACAAATAGACAAAGCAGCCAAGAATTTATACGACAATTACTTAAAAAATCCTGGATACCAGGGAGTTTCCCCAGAAGAAACCGCCAAAGCTGCTAACGAACTGAGTCAACTTATCCTCAAACCTGTAGCTGATAAATTGGGGCAGAAACGCTTAGTAATTGTTGGCGATGAAGCTTTACAATACATTCCCTTCGCAGCGTTAACTACATCAACTAAATCGGCAGATGGTTCAGATTATAAACCATTGGTTGTCAACCATGAAATTATCTCTCTACCTTCCGCCTCCACCATTGCCATTCTCAGGAAACAAACCACAGGACGCACCAAAGCACCGAAAACCCTCGCCATCCTTGCAGACCCAGTGTTTAGCGCTAATGACGATCGAGTAACTGGCAAATCCTCCAATGTTGCTAATAATGACATTGACCAGCAACTACAAGAGTCTGCCCTGAAGCGGTCTACTAGAAACATCAAGCGCAGCGAAATTCAAAGACTCCCCGGTACAGAAAAAGAAGCGCAGGAAATTCTCAAACTTGTCTCACCCTCAGAGAACATCCAAGCCTTTGGTTTTGACGCAAACTACAACTGGGCTACCAACGACCAACTAAGTCAATACAAAATTCTGCATTTTGCCACCCACGGCTTTTTAGACAGCACTGAACCAGAGTTATCGGGAATTGTCCTTTCCCTGATAGATAAACAAGGCAAATCCCAAAGAGGCTTTTTGCGACTAGCTGATATCTTTAACCTCAACTTCCCAGCAGAGTTAGTGGTGCTGAGTGCTTGCCAAACCGGTCTTGGTGAAGAAGTGAAAGGAGAAGGGCTAGTGGGGTTGACAAGAGGATTAATGTATGCGGGTGCAGCGCGGGTAGTGGTGTCTTTATGGAACGTTGATGATGAAGCCACATCACTATTGATGAGCCAATTTTACAGCCAAATGTTGCAGCAAGGGAAAACCCCCGCCGCCGCCCTCAGAGCCGCACAACTCAAGATGTGGGAACAAGAAAAGTGGCGTAACCCCTATTCTTGGTCAGCCTTTACCCTGCTGGGCGAATGGAAATAACAATTCAAAATAGCAACGCAAAACACCACTTTACGTACCTCTGCGCTTACCTTTGCGTTTAAATTTCACCTCAAAATTTACAGGAATAATTTTTCATGAAAACCATATTTCCATCCACACAATTTATTTTTCCCTGCCTAGCCACAATAGGAATTTTAGGAATTTGGGCTTCAGTCTCAGCCCAACCACAAACCCCACCCAGCTTTACCAAGGTTGAAAATCCTAAAGAATTTCAACTACAAGGAAAAGGAGAACCCTCGCTGCTAAATCAGAAAGAAGAACTCCCCGGACAACGGGTAATCATTGGTTCCAAGGATGACCGTATTCCCATGACTAGCAGAAATTACCCTTGGTCAGCCATTGGTAAAATCGAGGGGGTAAGTGCTGAGGGTAACGGCTACAGTTGTACGGGAACCTTGATTTCTGAAGACGTTGTTTTGACAAATGCCCATTGTGTCGTTAACCCTGAAACCAGAAAAGTTAGTCAAGCGATCGCCTTTCTGCCAAACTTAGTTAATGGTGTCGTCAAAAGTAAAAATGATGTAGCTTACGCAACTAATGTTTATTACGGCACAGACTTTAAAAATGGCGATTTAGCTGATTACGCAAAGGATTGGGCGATTTTAAAACTCAACAAGCCCATCGGTAAAAAATATGGTTATTTGGGCTGGAAATCCTTACCATCTTCTAGTTTGGTTGGCGATACGAAAAAATTTGCCTTAGTCGGCTACTCTGGTGATTTTCCCAACCCCAAGAAAAAAGGTTATGAAAATCTAACTGCTGGTGAAAGTATGACTGCTGGCGTTCACCTGGGATGCAGTATCCTCCGCCGTCAGGATAATTTTTTGTACCACAACTGTGATACTAATCAAGGAGCTTCTGGAGGTGCAATTATCAGTAATATAAAGGGCAAATATTATATTTTAGCGCTCCATTCCGGCTCAAATGAGGTTAATGGATTGCTGTTGAACCGTGCGGTGGAAATGTCTCGTTTGGATGAGTGGTTGCAAAGGAATTAAGCAAGTTTAATACAGCGGAATTTAGGAGTTATACTGTTTATTTTTATACTCTAAGACTTACGCAAAATCATGAAAAAACGAACCGCGAAGGACACAAAGGACACGAAGTAAAGAGGGTTTCAGAGAGTTTTTGCGTAAGTCCTGTACTCAATTACTGTATTGCTTAGAGGTTGTTTGAAAAGTCTAAATTATTACTAACCGGGCGATTGGAAATCGCGGCTACACAGACGAAACCCACCTACGTGGGTTTTAAAACCTTAAAGCAATTTTCATCTATTTCAACCCCAATCCTGGTAGAGGCGAACGGCCGTTCTACAACGTGGTCTAACCTGAAAATTGCTGTAAGCATCAATCCATTGCCCTAATCTGCTGATTAGCTGCGTTTTCTGCCTGCACCATTGCCTGTTTTAATGATTGTTGCCCTAATAAGGCACTGATAAACTGATTCTCAAAATTATTCACGATCGCCCCTGGATATTTACCTACCTGCCAAGGTGTAGCATAATCAACACCAGCCACTAATGGCGATCGCAATATATCTTGGTCATAACCCAAATTCTTAGCTACTGATTTACGCGTTGGCAAAGCAAACCCGGTTCCTGTCCACTTCTGCATTCCAGCTTTCCCCGTCAAATAAGAAATCAACTCCCACGCTTCGGCTTTGTGCTGTGTTTGTTTGTTCATAACGTAGGCAACTGTAAACACCATTGTGCCTTTTTTGTCATTAATTGTAGGCACTTGGGCAGTAGCAAACTCTATTTGAGGAAAGGTTTCAGTTAAATAGGGAATTGCCCAGTTACCTTCAATTACCATTGCTACTTTATTTTGACCAAACATTTCACTACCCGAATTTGTCCCCACATCAGATTTTTGGGCAGAGGAACGGTCTTTTTGATACTGATCTATCACCAACTGTAAACCTTTTAAACTTGCCTCACTGGCAAAAGTCCCATAGCCATTTTGGTCAACAATTTTTCCGCCAAAAGCTTTGATTTTATAAACCTGACGCGCTAATTCTGGAATTTCTCCAAAGCCGTATTTATTAAGTTTGCCGGTCAATTGTTTGGAGTAACTACGTAGTTCTTCCCAAGTCGTTGGCGGGTTACTCAAACCAACTGTGGCAAAGGCTTTTTTATTATAAAATAGCGCTAGTGTGGAATAGTCTTTGGGAAGACCATAAATTTTGTTTTGGTATTTGAAGCTGTTAATTAAAGTTTCTTCAAAATCTCCTAAGTCAAATTCGGGAGTGATGTAATTATCTAGTGGTTCCAGAACATTTTGACTCATTAAAAAAGGAGCCTCTAAAGCATCTAGATAAAATACATCAGGTGCGGCTTCTCCAACTAAACGAGTTTTGATGACATCCATGTATTGGTCAGAAATCACCTCATATTTGACCTTAATATTTTGATGTTGTGCTTCAAAGTCTTGCAATACCTGTCTCAAGAGTTTTTGCTCCACAGGGGAACCTCCCCAACCGCTCAGTTTAATGGTAATTGCTGTAGATACTGAGTGTTGATTTGCTAATTGTAAATTGTGACAAGCGATAAAAGCGATCGCAATGGCGATCGCCACTCCAAAAACAGTTAATAACTTGCTTTTAATCACTGAAAATTTACAACAATTGACCATCGGTTACTGGCGATTATTTTTATTGTTAACTGTTAATTGTCAACAGCCTCAAGAGTAATATTTCACAAATAATTTAGATGACCGTTATACTTTTTTATTTTGCTGTATTTTACACTAACTTCCATTAGAAATACTTCTGAAGAATCATTCTTACTATATCTAACTCCCTCTCATTACTGATATCGTCTGTGGCTAAAGATTGATATTTTTCTTTGACAAATTTTTATTGAATAATGCAAGTTAAAATAACGAAGAATTCTTAACTAAATTGATGCAAGCACACTGAATTACTCGAAAAATGGATTGATGCCACAATGCTTCATCCATAAAGATACATTCATTATGGATTTTGTTCCGGTTGAAATATCTACTCCTATAAATCTGGAAATTGCCCAGATTACTACACCCCAAGTAATAATTTCTCCAACTCCTCGCATTCCCAAGGATGCTATTCGCAGAAGTTTAAAAGCCTCCACTGTGGATTCTGTGTTAGCAGCAGTTTATTCTATTGGTACTAGTGGGATTTTGCTTGCCAATTTATTGGTGGAATTAGACGCTAGTCCAGTGATATTTGGGATGTTGTCCTCTATCCCCATGTTGGTGAATTTGATTCAGCCTTTGGGTGCTTACTTGTCTGAACGTAGCACCAGCCGCTTTCAATACGCACTGCGGACACATGGAATCGCTCGTGTATTGTGGGTAATTTTAGTAATTGCGATCGCAGCTACCAGCTGGGGAGTGTTGAATCATAACTACCTGGTAATACTAACACTCTTGATTCTTCTATTAAGCAATCTTTTAGCAGGATTAGGAACCCCATCGTGGCTAAGTTGGATGGCAACCATCGTTCCCCGGCGATTACGGGGCAGGTATTTTGGGATACGTAATAGTGCTGCTAGTCTCACGAATTTGATTTGCGTACCAATAGCCGGTTTAGCTGTATCCCATTGGTATGGCGGAGTTGTCCAAGGCTATGGGGTAATTTTGTTTTTGAGTATGATTTTTGGAATTGTGGGGCTAGGATGCCAGTATTTTCAAGCGGATATGAATCCGTTATTGCAAAACACTCATGTTGGCAAATTCCCTCAAACAAGTGAAATTCAATCAGACACTACAAAAAAAGAAGAACTCCAGCCACAAGCAGAATTGGGCATGGGGTATGGGGAACATAATACTGCCAGTATGCCGAACCAGAAGGGGATGGAGTTTAGCGATACTTTGAATAAATCGTCCCAAGTAACTCAGCTAATTTATACAACGATAGAGCCAGTAAACTTCAGTATTTGCAAAAACTCTAACTTTTTGAAATTTCTGTTGTATTTCGGGTTATGGACGCTGGCTTTTAACCTCAGCGCTCCTTTTTTTAACCTCTACATGCTGGACACCTTGGATCTCAATGTTGGCTACGTGACTATCTACACAAGCCTGCAAGCGGGGGCAAATTTGCTGATGTTGATTGTGTGGGGCAAATTAGCAGACAAAATCGGCAATCGTCCCATCTTGCTGTTTGGTGGAATTCTGCTTGCAACCATACCATTACTGTGGCTGGGAATTGGTATTAATCAGCTTGATATTTGGTTGTGGTTGCCACTATTACATATCTTAGCTGGAGGAACAGGGGCGGCGATGGACTTGTGTAATAACAACATCCAATTAGGGATTGCGCCAATTAAAAATCAGTCTATCTATTTTGCGATCGCTGCTGCCGTTGCTGGAGCCAGTGGTGCTTTAGGCACAACCATAGGCAGCTTCATTTTGCAATTTACTCAATCTGGAGGGTTATTAGCATTATTCACCCTCTCTACCGTATTTCGCTTAACAGCACTGATTCCGTTAATTTTCACCCAAGAACCGGGAAAGTAAAGGACGTGGAGAGGGGGAGACGCTCTTACGCGGAGAGGTTAAGAATGTGCGGAGGGGGAGGGGAAAAGGCACGGTGACACAAAGACTGTCGATCGTAAATTCCCCGCGTCCCCGCGTCCCTCTTCTTCCTATTCTGCCGCACTAGAAGTCAAGGACATTGTTTCCCATAACACCATATGAGGCGGTGTTAACACAGGCTGATGTAAGGCAATCAGCTGAGTAATGGTGTTCTTTAATTGGGTACGGGGTACAATTTCATCTACAAAGCCGTGCAGGAGTAAATCTTCAGCTGTTTGAAAATCATCGGGTAGCTTTTCCCGTAGGGTTTGCTCAATCACTCGCCGACCTGCAAAACCAATTGTGGCCTTGGGTTCTGCCAAAATAATATCGCCCAACATTGCAAAACTAGCGGTAACGCCGCCTGTGGTGGGATTTGTCAAAACGGGAATATACAATAGTCTCGCGTCTTGATGGCGCTGTAGGGCTGCGGAAATTTTCGCCATCTGCATTAGCGAAAGCATACCTTCTTGCATTCTTGCGCCACCGGAGGTGCAGACAATAACTACAGGATAGCGGCGTTGAGTGGCTTGTTCAATCATGCGGGTGAGTTTTTCTCCCACAACGGAACCCATACTACCACCCATAAAGCGGAAGTCCATAACTCCAAGGGCAAGAGGCAAACCGTTGATTTGACCCAAACCAGTTTTAACTGCGTCTATTAAGCCAATTTTTTCCTGAGTTTCCCGTAGGCGATCGCTATATGGTTTGCGATCGCGAAATTGCAGGGGATCGGTTGGACGCAAATGCTCATCTAGAGGTTTCCAGGTATCGCGATCTATCAGTTGACGGATACGCTCATCACTGTCTACACGATTGTGATGACCGCATTCCACACAAACCATCAAGTTAGATCTCAAGTCTTTTGTATATGTCAACACACCGCAATTAGAACATTTATGCCACAATCCATCAGCTATTTCACGTTCTTGGCGTTCCAGACTGGTAGATCCTGATTTACGTCGATTTGCAAACCAGTCAAATAGAGACTTTAAACCGCGTGATTCTTCGTTGTTAGCCATTTTTATCTTATTTTAAGTGGGTATGAGGTCGAAACCATCTGAAGCCCTACCGGGTCGTCCTGTGCCATTAATCATTTGTTTTAACCAAAGAGTAATGACTAAATCATCAAATTAAGCTTTTAAGCAATTCAGACCTTAATTTTCATCTTTGGTTGCCAGCTTAACGAAAATACTTATGCCAACACAAGTCTCTTGCTCTTTTTTTAGAGGACTTTTTATATGAATCTAGTGACAAAGCCATGCAAATACTAACCTCCAAATAAGATGCTTACCCTCTCCCACCCAAATCAATTATTCTTTTTGTTGGGTCATAAGCAATCAGTATCTTTTTTATTAGTTATGCTTGCCAACCGTTAATCGTTGTCAAGAGGGTAATACCAGTCACGAGCTGAATATTATCAAAATGTGAAGGGCAGATGGCGTAATGCAAGTTACAGTCAGGAATTATAAAAAGCGGGGAATGATGACTGGTGACTGTTGACTGTTGACTGTTTAGTTATTATTCTCCCATGCCCCATACCCCATGCCCCATGCC
>NZ_JACKZU010000859.1:0-235 GCF_014222165.1 Nostoc sp. 2RC | reverse complement strand
CATTTCTCTGGCATATAAAGATAGTGATCCCAAGCGGGCGCAGGAAATATTGCTGGAGCTGATGCAGGCAATGGTCAAGCTCAGTAGTGATATTAATACTGGGCGACTAAAAGCTATTATTGGCAAAATCAATGAACGGATACCACAAGCAAGGTCTGAGCTACAAGCAGCCGAAAAAAGATTGGAACAGTACGATCGCCGGGAAAGACCTGCTATATTAGCCGCAGAAAATGGT
>NZ_JACKZU010000134.1:0-20277 GCF_014222165.1 Nostoc sp. 2RC | reverse complement strand
GGCATAGGGCATGGGGCATTGAATATTAAGTATTAGTTATTGGATCGAGTGACCAATGACCAATGACCAATGACTAATGACTAATAACTAAATTGTGGAGGTAAAAATGCGCGATTCTTTTAATAGAATGATTGGTCGAACTCGCTATGTGGTCTTTCGCCTGTTTTTGCACTTGGGCGGAGGCGAAGTAGCACCAATTTTGGGAGTGTTAAATAGTGCAGGACGAAATGCGATGGATGCTGATGGTGACTTAGAAGTTCTGGGAGAAGCACTGGTACAACTGTCTGAAACCCTTTTGCAATATGATGATTACTGGCTTTCGGCTGCTAATGAAGGGGATGTATTTTGGAATGAAGGCGATGCAGGAGATTACGTCAATGAGTTGTTTACTGACTCCGCCCAAAGATATCTCAGCGAACCAGATTACAGTTCTGCACCTGGGTTGAATGAACCTTTATCTGTACCTGTAACTCGCAACGTCATTGTGATGATTACAGTAGCTTATGAAGGAGAAGTACCACAATTAGAAACAGATCTTTCTAACGCTCAAGCAATTAAGGAAGGATTGAAAGCCTTAATCAATTTGCATTACAGTCATAAACTACGAGCAGTCCAAGTACATTTTTCACCAGCGCAGTTAGGCGATGAACTCACTAGCGACCAACTGTTGGAATATTATCCTGAATTGGTTCCTTTGTAAGATGTTGGGTAGTCCGTACTTACTGCTCACATCAATAAATTGTTATGCTCCAAGATAGGACGATAATGCAATGATCATGACCATACTACGTAAATTTACAGTCGTTGTTTTAACACTGAGTTTGTGTTTGACAACTGTAGCTTGCGGAGGTGGAGAGCAAGCTAACTCTCCAGCTAAGAACGTTAGCCAAGCCTCGACTACTACAAAATTGAGTGATGGACAGTATCAAATTCAACAAGTTACTTACGACGATGCAACTGGGGAGTACAGCCTATTTTTACTAAACAACACGCCGCCAACCTTTGCAACTGAAAATTTGCAAATGGCACGGCTAACTGATGACGAAATTAAACAAGGTAAAAAAACTTATCTGAAGGTAGAAAATGGACAACCAGTTTTATATCTGACTGAAGATTTTAAAATTGCTTACGTCCACAACGTTACCGAGAATAAAACTAATCCGCAAACAGGAAGACAAGAAACCGTCGTAGTTCGTCAAGAAAATAGTTTTTGGACACCGTTTGCGGGATCTTTGGCTGGTAACTTGGCGGGTCAAGCCATTGGTAGTCTATTGTTTAGACCCCAGTACTATGTACCCCCTGTCTATCAATCAGGAGGATTCCTGAGTGGTTACGGTGGATATGGTAGCAGCTATGACCAAGCAGTTCAAAGCTATCAAACACGCTATAACCAACCACCCGCAGCGGTGAGAAACCGCACTGCTTTCCGCAGTACTGGAACGATTAGAAGGTCATATCCTGGAAGTTCAACTGTACGTACACGTACTAATACTGGTAATAGTCGTCCCTCTGGTTCTGGTTTTGGTGGTAGCAATTTGCAACCCTCTGGCAGATCTAGTACTACTAGACGTACTTCTGGTAGTGGTTTTGGTACTGGCCGAGGTTCTTCAGGTAGTCGCTCATTTGGTACGGGTAGACGCCGTTAATCAATAGACTTCTAAGAGAAGAGGGGAAAAGGGTAAGGGGTAAAGGGGAAAGGGCAAATAAAAACCCTTTTCCCTTTACCCTCTCTTGCAAAAGTAACTTTTGCAAAAGATTCCATGAGCTGCGCTCACAACGAACAATAAAAATCAATATTCTCATGCCCAATGCCCAATGCCCTATTTTTAAGGCAGGTCTAATCAAATATTTCGTTTTTGTGAAATATAACGTAGGGTAGTACAGCTAGCTGTGCTACCCTAAAAATTTGTATATATCATCATAATTGGCAACTACTATAAAGGATTTAAATTAGCCTAATCAAGAAGGATAATAGCATAGTAAATCATGGCAAAATCCACGCTCATAAAGATTAGTCACATAGTAAGAAATACTAAACACAAATATTGTTAAAATCACAGGAATTACTTTATTAATATCTATTTTCTTTTTTTTAAACATTTCTAAACAAGACATCAAAATCATCAATGGCCAAAAGATAGTTGTGGTCAGAAACATCACAACGGACAAAAATTTATCTTCTGGAGCAGTAGTGGGATGATTTAGGGAAAATATTAACCAATTTGTGAAAAAATAGCATGTCATTAGCAGGTAAGCAATACTGAAACTTAATTCTATTTGATTCACTCTGTATACTCCTTGAGTTATATGAGATCCACCAAGTTATAACATACTTTGCTCAGGAGTCAGTTAGAGTTGTATCAAATATAGATGAAAAATTGGTTAAAAATAATACAGCTAATTTAAAAAATTAAAACATGTTTTTTACAGATATCTTTTTAATCATGGAGAACAAAGATACCAAAATCTTGGTAAATGCTCAGTCAGGGGAGCGATTTTGAGGGAACAGGTAGGCAATGGCAGCGTAACCAGATACAGTGAGTAAACTAACCAAAAAAGCAGCCAAAACAAAGTTAGGCATACGATCCAAAATGCCGAATTAAGATTATATTAAATACAAATTCTAAATCTTGACGCCTTTGAAAAAGCCAATAATTTAGATACTTTTAAATTTAGCAATTAGATATGACACGGACGTGACTACCTGATGTCAATTTGTTGTATTGCAAATGTTGGTACTTTGGATTTTAGACGCCAACTCAAAATTGCTTAACTTAAGCCAAAGGCAGAAAAAAACGAAATATACTGCCAATTCCAAATTCGCTTTTTACCTCAATTTCACCGCCTTGTAGTTCAATTAAACGGCGGGAAATTGTTAAACCAATACCAGTACCACCGGAATGGCGATCGCGTGATTGGTCAGCTCGCCAGAAGCGCTCAAACACGTGGGGCAAATTTTCTCTTTTGATACCAATACCTGTATCTATGACTGCAATCCAGAGTTTAGATGCTTCAATGTCAGTACGAATGGTAATTGAACCTTCTTTGGTATAACGTACTGCATTACCAAGGAGATTAACCAATACTTGTTCTGTGCGATCGATATCTGCCAACACAAAAGGTAACACAGCCGGACATTCCAAGCGCAGGCTCGGCCCGTCTTCCAATAACTGGTCAGTAAATTTCTCTACTAATGACTCTAATAACGGACGCAGATTTACCCGTTGTATATTAATTGGCAGATAGCCAGCTTCTGCCTTCGACAGTTCTTGTAAATCGTTTACCAACCGTTCTAGACGCCTAGTTTCTTTAGCTAAACGTCGATAAATTTCTGGAGATGCTTCTATTTCTCCATCAGCCAATTCTTCTAAATAACCCCGCACAACTGTTAATGGTGTCCGCAGTTCGTGAGTCATGTCTCCAATCACTTCTCGTCGGCGCACTTCCACCCCTTCTAAACTCGCCGCCATCCGGTTGAAACTAGCACCTAATCTATTGAGTTCTGGAATGTCATACAGTGGTAGCCGTGCATCCATCTGTCCAGCAGCAAATTTTTGGGTGATTTGTTCCATCTCTGTCAACCGCAGCATAATTCTTCTGGAAACCCAATAACTCAATCCTCCAGCAGCGGTGCTACCAACTAAAACTGACCAGATAGTACTCCGTTGCCAAGCAATTTCAAATCCTGTTACTAATTCAGTACGAATATCAATTAAATCAAACCCCTGATTTTCTAGTCGTTCCAAATGCAAGACAAAGAATCGGGGAGAAGAAACTTTGCTGATAATGACTAGACTAGCTACCCCCACTATCATCACTACCAAGTGAGAAAAAAATAGTCGTCCTCTCAGCCCCATCTTCATAACATTTACGCCATCGGCGAGTCTTCAAATTTATAGCCAACCCCAACAACAGTTTTAATAAAAATAGGATTGGCAGGGTCAGGCTCAATCTTTTTTCGTAATCGAGCTACATGGGTATCCACCACGCGTTCATCACCAAAAAAGTTATCTCCCCAAAGTTTATCAATTAGTTGCGTGCGGTTCCAAACTCGACCAGGATTGCTGACAAAGGTAGTTAGCAAATTAAATTCTAAGGTAGTTAAGTCTAGAATTTCAGGTTGCTGGGAATTCGTTTGCCTACTGGCAGTGCGCTGATCTACATCCACTATAAAGTGTTGGGTGCGATTAACTTGATGTTGTCCTCCTTGACGAAGACTGCGCCGCAATAGTGCGCGTACCCTGGCTACTAGCTCTCTGGGGCTAAAGGGCTTCACCATGTAATCATCAGCACCAGTAGATAAACCAATGACGCGATCAATTTCCTCGCCTTTGGCAGTGAGCATCAAAATATAAGGATCTTTCGCACCTGGTTTCTGGCGAATTCTAGCACAAACTTCCAGACCATCTAAACCAGGAATCATTAAATCTAAAATAATTAAATCGGGTGGTTGCTCCTGAAACATCCGTAAAGCATTGATCCCATCACGGCTAATACGGCAGAAAAATCCTTCTTTTTCTAAAGAGAGTTGGATTAAATGAGCAATTTCAGGTTCATCTTCAACTATTAAAATATCCATGCTCAAGTACGCAGATTTAAAAAGACGCGGGGAGTGGGAGACGCGGGGATCGGGAGGACAAGGTAGACAAGGGGGACAAGGTAGCAATCTTTCTCTCCGAAGTTCTGATCGGAGGAAACCTCCGCTCAGACTTCTCTCCTTGTCTACCCTTTCTTCCTTGTGTCCCTTGTCTCCCCCCTCTATTACCTACAGATTTGAATTCGTAGGGGTTCGGTAAGTATACCCAAGATTAGAATCTTTTTGAATGTATGCTTTAATACTATCTAAGTCAATAAAACAGTCAGCAACATCAATTAAGCTTTCGCTAGTGGTTGTTTGCAGACTAACAACTTCCACTCTCACCCCCATTCTACTGACAGCATTCACAGCATAAGCTAGATCTCCATCACCGCTAACTAATACCGCAGTGTCATAGTACGGAGCTAAAGTAATCATGTCTACAGCAATTTCTACATTCAGATTTGATTTTTTAAAATTATCTGGCGACACAACGAGGTCTTTTGCCACTACACGATAGCCATTACGACGCATCCACAGTAAAAAACCCTGTTGCTTTTCATTAGTGATATCAACCCCAGTATAGAAAAAAGCACGTAAGAGTCTTGAACCGTTGGTTAAATGACAAAGCAATTTAACGTAGTCAATTTCTATGCCGAGTTGTAAAGCTGTGTGAAATAGGCTTAAGCCATCAATAAAAATAGCTACTCGACCGCGATTTAAGGTATTAAAAATCGAACTATCAGGTGCAGTATCTCGCATCTTGGTATCTTTACCTTTGACAGCAGTATCGCTCAAGTTTTGCCCTTGCCAATGTGGTTTAGCTTTGAGTACTTTAGATTCATTTAATTCATTTCTTTGTTTGCTAAAATTAGTTATAATCATTGATACCTCTGAATTTTAAATCTGAAAAGGGTTTTAACTAAATTGTCTATAGTATAGTCTCTGCTGATTTATAACCCTAGCAGGAAATTGACTGAAGTCACTAGATGCAAATAAACTTAACTCATCCTTAATAGAGCCTAAAATAATTTAAGCAACAATTTTTCATTGGTTTCAGGTTGATTTAACGAGATATTACCTCTGAACATAGATATGCTAGTCTTTAGCCACTATAACTGCAACAATTGGAAGTAAATATCTTCAGCTAAGTAAGTCCATAATCTCAAATCAGTGATAGTTGAATAGTATCAAACTATTTTTATTTTACCTCTGTATTTTAATCACCTTACAGCCAGGAAAGTTTTTGAATATTTATTCAATAGAATTTACTTTTAGCTGTGACGCTCAAATTTTAACAGAGTTTGCAAGAATCATAATGTAATGTGCGATCACCTCCAAAAGACAAGTTATATTAAGCTATTTATCTAATCTTTAAATGCACCTTTGATAAAAATTCATTTTAATGACAAAGTAATCTTCCGGTGATAGTCATAAATTATTGACAATTGGCAATACAAGATTTGCGACTTCTTAAAGAAGTCGCAAATTTCAATTTTAGCCTTTAGCTAACTTTTTGTTGGATGTGTAGTAAACCTTACTTCCAGTATCAGGTACGAAATGGCAGTTCATCCAGGAATTCCATAATGATTTCCAAATTGGTTCGTCTGATTTGTGAAAATACTCACCCATCACTGGTTTTATCGCCTCAGTGGCTTTCAGCAAATTGTAGTGAGGGATATTCAGAAATATGTGGTGAGCAACATGAGTGCCAATATCATGATGGATATGATTAATCAAACCATAATCGCGATCGATACTGGAAATTGCACCTTTTAAAAAAGTCCACTCTTCTCCACGATACCAGGGAATATCTGGTTCAGTGTGATGCAAGAACGTCACTAAATCAAGCCAAATTACGAACACAATGTAAGGTGCAGCGTAATACTTCAGCAACCACATCCAACCCCACAGATAGGTAAGGTAGCCAAGCAAACCTACCATGCCAATCAAAAGAACAGTACTAGTGATGACATCCCATTTTTCTGATGGTTTAAACAGCGGACTATTGGGTAAAAAATGAGAGCCTTTTTTGTTGGGAGAACGCTTAAATAAGTACAGAGGATAAGCCAATAGAAAAGCATAATACCGGACTATCTTTTGTTCTAGTGGCATTTGCTTATAGTGTGATTCGCTTAGAGGATACCAGCTTTCATCATTATCGAGATGACCGGTATTTTTGTGGTGAGTTCTATGGCTGATTCGCCAACCATGATAAGGAACTAGTATCGGTGTGTGAGAAAGATGTCCAATTAAATCATTCAGCCATTTATGCTTAGAAAAAGATTGGTGTCCGCAGTCATGTCCGACCACAAACAAAGCCCAAAACATTGTTCCTTGCATTAACCAAAAAATCGGAAAGAAAAACCAAGAATCCAGGTAATAAGCAACTGCATAAAGCAGACCAATAATCAGGATGTCTCGAAAGAAGTAATAAAGTGATTTTGTCACTTTCGGCTGAAAGCATTCAGCAGGAATCGCAGTTTTTAAATCCTGAAGAGTAAAAGGTAGTTTGGTATTTACCTCAGAGAATTTATTGTTTTGAGAATCGTTAAGCGTGATGATATTTGATTGCACTGGCTGGATTCTTTTGTTGAAAATAAATCGGAACTTTATTTTAGGCAAGATAATCTTAGCCTATAAGGCAAAAGATCAAAGGAAAAAAGCAAAAGCAAGATGAAGTCAAGACTTGTTTTACTTTTGATTTTTTTACTTCACTAGTATGCCCAAGATACTAACTCTCGTAACATCCAACATAGGACTTACGCATTGTAAACGAGAAATTAAGGGTTTGGGCTTGGCATGGAGGATAAGGCATTAAAGATTTTTTCAACCCCAATACTCATTTTCCTTTTTGGCTTATTCCCGACCTCAACAAATCATCTCGCTACGTAAGTCCTGCGAGAGTAAATTTTGTGGCAATTTACCAAAAAAAATTCAGAAGTCATAATTCACAATTAATTATCTACCACTAGCGAATAAATAACTAGGTTTAAAACCCATCGAATTGAAATATTAGTGGTTTTGGGGAACTCCAAAAAACAAATTATTCCGATTCAGGTCGTTGACTGTTCACTGTCAAAGGTCAACGGTCAACAATTAACACTCTTGTGTGGAATATTTTTTTACTTGGAAGTCCCTTGAATCCATAGGTAGATATGGCACAAGCCTTGGTGGTTAAGACATCAACAGACGAGAAACTCAGACATCAAAAGACTTTTGATCCAGTCACCAATCCCTTGCTATACAAGTTTCCCGTACTATTTGAACCAGTGGTTGATTCTGAATAGATTTGATTAAAAAGCAAAGTAATACAGACGCTCTTGTAAAGTTCAAGAGCGTCAAAAAAGCTGGCAATTTGGTTTATCGTTGTGCGTAATATTCGTCGAAAGTCTTATAGCCAACATCAGTTGTGTACAGTTGACATTGGTCTGTAATTTGCTTCATTAAAGACCAAGAAAACTGACATTCATCATGCAGATAAGGCCCCCAATTTTCCTTAATGCTGCTGTAAGCTAGCCGCAAATTATAAGAAGGAATGGCGGTGGAAATATGATGAGGGACATGAACATTAATGTCGTGGCAGAGGATTTCTACCCAGCGGGGATAATCGCAATGAATAGTGCCAAATAACTGAGCTAGAGCTTCATTCCACTTATTGGCTGGCACAAAAGGAACATTTGAAGCAGTATGGTGAACGATAGTAAAAGTACTCATCCAAAAGTGGTAGACCAACCAGGGAACTAGCCAAAACTTGACAAATCCCCAAATCCCTGTGGTGGCGATCAGAATCGGGAAAGCGATCGCAGCAAACAACACAACCACAGCTACAGAAAGCTTAATGCTGGATTGGTCTTTAGTTTTGAATTTCCGCCAATCAAAATGCACAACTGCCCAATGTCCGATGGAACCTACCCACCATAAGCGTTTGCGAATGAATAGCTCAAAAGCAGATTGTCGGGTTTTATCCCAACTTTCAAACACTTCTGGTCTGATGGGATGCCAAGCATTGTCCTCATCGAGTTTATTGGTATGAGTATGGTGATGATTATGCTTAATCCGCCAACTGTGAAACGGATAAATTAACGGCATCATAAAAAAGTGTCCCACCAAATCATTTACCCAACGACGTTTGGCAAATGACCTGTGACCACAATCATGGCCAATTACAAAAAAACCTGTTAAAGCCGTACCCGTAAAAACCCAAGCTAGGGGCAAAAGAAACCAAGGAGCGATCGCCAAGCTGTAGTAGCCTAAAGCAACTGCCAAGACACTGAGTATTGCTTGCGTCCAAGCCTTGCGACGACTTTGCTGAAAACATTCTCTTGGCAGGGTTTTGACAATATCTTTGAGCCTGAAGTTAGAATTGGCAGACTCGTCACTTAGTTTCTGGGTATTAATTATTGATGTAGTCATGAACACCTGAAATACAACAAAGTCCTCCACCAAGTCATCAAAAAATAACTTGCCGTAAAGTTGCTTAATATTAGCGTCTCGGATTATAGCAACCTAACCCATACAAGCGCACCCGTAAATAACTTTTTCAAAAGTTAGGAGTTAGGGGTGATGAGTTAGGAGTTAGGAGTTGGAAGTTAGGAGTTAGGAGTGATGAGTGAGGAGTTGGAAGTTAGGAGTTAGGTGTGATGAGTTGGAAGTTAGGAGTTAGGAGTTAGGTGTGATGAGTTGGAAGTGATGAGTTTGGAGTTTGGAGTTACGAGGTAGGAGTGATGAGTTTGGGGTTTAGATTCTTAACTCACGCTTGAGGTGAATTAGAAACGCTCCTTGTCCCATAAGGATTTGTGGTTCTCAAAATTATGGTTTGGCAAAAATCGACGGCAACATAAAGATTTGGATGCCTGATTTGCAATAAATGTAACTCCAAACTCCTAACTCCTAACTCTTAACTCCAAACTCCAAACTCCTAACTCCTAACTAACTTTTCGTTGGAGCCAACTTGACATTAGTAGCCAAGCCAACTGCTTGTAGCAATTGAATTGTCATCCAAGTTAAATCGATTTCCCACCATTCCAGCCCATGACGAGCTGAATATTGAAAAGCATGGTGGTTATTGTGCCAGCCTTCCCCAAAAACTAGTAGGGCTACCCACCAGCAGTTGGTCGATCTATCGCCAGATTCATGGCTTTGGTAGCCAAATTTATGAGTGGCGCTGTTTACCAACCAAGTGCAGTGATAAACCCAAACAATGCGAACAAAAATGCCCCAAATAACAAACGGCCAGCCACCGAGAAATAATAGTGCTAAACCCAGAGCAATCTGAATCAAAATGAAATATTTTTGTAAAAACTGGTAGACTGGATCTCCTGCAATGTCTTTGGTAAAGCGAGGAATTTCAGCTTGAGCGGGCGACTGATAAATCAACCAACCGATGTGGCTCCACCAGAAGCCCTTATTGGAATCATGGGGATCGGTTTCAGTATCTGAGTGCAAATGATGGATACGATGTGTCCCTACCCATTCGATTGGCCCCCCTTGACAAGCGAGTGTCCCGAAAAAGACCAAAACATACTCCAGCCATTTGGGAGTTTGAAAACTACGGTGGGTAACCAGGCGGTGAAATCCTAAGGTAATTCCTAAACCACCAGTAACCCAGTACAGTAAGAAAGCCACGCCAAGTGCTTTCCAGCTAAAGTTACCAGGAACAAAGGCAAACAGCGCACCGATGTGCAGCCCAATGAAAAACAGGGTATTAACCCAGTTGATTTGAGGTTTATTTAAAGTAGCAATTGTCATGCAGTAACCTGAATTGGAATTGTTCGGCGAAATTTGCGCGATCTGAAAATCCGCATGTTTATAATTTTTTGTGAACGAGGAACTAATGAACAGCTTGGAACAGCTGCGGCAAGCAGAACACGCACTGTTAGAAATTTTTTCTGGTATTGACACTCAGGTCAAGCATAATCTAAAACGAGTGCTGGATGCCTTTCGTAATCACCGTGTCGGGGCACACCATTTTGCTGGTGTAAGTGGTTATGGTCACGATGATTTGGGACGAGAAACTTTAGATAAAGTTTTTGCCGAAGTTATGGGTTCAGAAGCCGCAGTAGTGCGAGTGCAGTTTGTTTCGGGGACTCATGCCATCGCTTGTGCATTGTTTGGGGTACTCCGTCCTGGAGATGAAATGCTAGCAGTGGTTGGTTCTCCTTACGATACGCTAGAAGAAGTCATTGGTTTGCGGGGTCAAGGTCAAGGTTCCCTTATCGAGTTTGGCATAAAATACCGCCAATTGGAGCTAACACACCAAGGAACTATAGATTGGCAAGCTTTAAGTAGTAGCGTTGGTGATAATACACGTTTAGTCTTGATTCAGCGCTCTTGTGGCTATTCTTGGCGTCCAAGTTTATCAATTGCGGATATTGAAAAAATTATCAATTTAGTCAAACAGCAAAATCCCAACACCGTTTGCTTTGTGGATAACTGTTATGGCGAATTCATTGAAACCAAGGAACCCACAGCTGTAGGTGCCGATTTAATGGCGGGGGCATTGATTAAAAATCCTGGTGGGACTATTTTCAGTGCTGGGGGGTATGTCGCCGGTCGCGCTGATTTGGTGGAAGCCGCAGCCTGTCGCCTTACTGCTCCTGGTATCGGTAGTTATGGCGGTGCTACTTTTGACCAAAATCGGCTGCTATTCCAAGGACTATTTCTTGCACCCCAGATGGTGGGGGAGGCGATGAAAGGAACATATTTAACTGGTTATGTATTTGATCAACTTGGCTATCCAGTAAATCCCGCACCATTAGCGCCTCGTGGAGATGTGATTCAGGCAATCAAATTAGGTTCGGCGGAAAAATTAATTGCTTTCTGTAAAGCCATACAACAACATTCTCCCATCGGTTCCTACTTAGACCCGGTTCCGGATGAAATGCCGGGGTATGAGAGCCAGGTAGTGATGGCTGGGGGGACATTTATTGAGGGGAGTACTTTGGAATTGTCGGCGGATGGGCCTTTGCGGGAGCCTTATGTAGTTTATTGCCAAGGGGGGACTCACTGGACTCATGTGGCGATCGCATTGCAGGCGGCGATCGATGCTGTGGGGAGGGCTGAGTGAGGGTTATAGAAGTAACATGAGTTAGGATTGTGTCACGCAGAGACGCAGCGAAAAGTCGGAGCGCCTCTGCGTGAGATATTTCTCCTTTGCTACACTATCAGTATATGCAAATACTCGAAATCTCTCCCCTCCAAGCATTTCGCCGTAGTGTAGTAACAGTGATGCAGGTAGTTCCAACGGAGCTGCGCTATGTAACAATACTGACATTACTAAGTGGTGCAAGTCCAGCGATCGCCATTTGGCTCAACAAGACGATCATTGATGAAATTACTCAGCTACTGAGTCTACCAACAACAAAAAATGCTATCAGCTTAATACTTTCCCAACCGTTACTGCTTTATAGTGTTGCAGGTTTAGTGGTGCTAAATTTGCTCAGTGATGCCCTCAGTAGTATCACTAGCTTTGTTTATGCTTCCCTACGCGATCGCATTCAAGGCTTTATCCAAGGACAAGTAATCGAAAAGGTTGCCACTTTTGAAGATATTGCTTTATTTGAAACACCAGATTTGCTCAATTTGGTGCAGCTGACAGAAAAGGGAGTGCAACGACTTCCAGAACTTTGTATCAGGCTGTTGAGCTTGTTACAAGGGATTTTTATCTTTATTCCAGCCATCTTACTCTCCATGTCTCTGGCTTGGTGGGTACCGCTAATTTTGTTTAGCTGCGTTACCCCTGTGATGTATGTGGAAATGAAATACCGCAAGCAAAGTTGGAGGGTAGAAAGAACTCAAGCCAGTGTAGCTCGTGAAATGAATTTATACAAGACGGTTTTAACTGGGGAGACATACGCCAAAGAACTACGCTTGTTTAGTTTGCAACCCTTACTACTGGAACGCTGGCGCGGGCTTTTCCGCACAATTTTTCGCGCAATGGAACAAATCCGTCGTCGAGGGACAACAGCGGTTATTAGCTGGTCTTTATTGAGTGGGTTAGGCTTAGCATTACCATATATATACGTAGTTCAAGGTGTGCTAGGTAGAACTCATACATTGGGAGATTTGGCGCTTTACACTGGGGTGATTCTGGAAGTGCGTCGAAGTTTGGAAAATCTCATGTCTGGTAGTTCTGAGTTATATAATATTGCACTGGCAACAACACCTATTTTCCAGCTTTTGGATTTACAGCCGCAATTATCGCGCTCTCAAAATTTTCCAGTAAATGGCAAAAATTCGCCTCATTACGCCGTTAAGCCATCGCAAAAAGGTATTGAGATCGAAAATCTCTCCTTTATTTATCCCAACAGCGATCGCCCAATACTCCAAGACATCAATCTGACAATTCACCCCAACGAAATGATTGTGTTGGTGGGTGAAAATGGTGCTGGCAAAACCACCTTAGCCAAACTATTGTGTCGCCTTTATGACCCCAGTGGAGGTGCGATTATTTGGAATGGTCAAGATTTACGATCGCTCCCCTTAGAAGAATTGCGATCGCGCATTGATGTAGTCATGCAAGATTATGCTCGTTTTCCGACTACGGTGCGGGAGAATGTTGCCTTTGGCGATTTACTGAAAATGCAACAAGATAAGGACATCAAAGAAGCGATCGCTGAAGCTGGTTTGACGAGAGTCATTGAGAAGTTAGATGGAGGCTTGGAAACCCTCTTAGGCAAACAGCTAGAAGGAGGCGTTGATTTATCGGGGGGACAATGGCAAAGACTGGCCATCGCTCGTGCTTTGCTGCGACTGTCTCAAACCGAACTCATCATACTTGACGAACCAACAGCCAACCTCGACCCCAAAACAGAACACGAAATTTACAACATTTTTCGCACCTTGGCAAAAGGCAGAATCGCCGTTATAGTCAGCCATCGCCTCGCCTTAGCAAAACTAGCAGACCGAGTAGTAGTACTAGAACAAGGTCAAATTATTGAGGTAGGCACCCACGACGAACTCATGGCACTAGGCGGACAGTATCACTTAATGTTTAGTCGCCAAGCTAGTAGTTACCATTAATTGACATAAAACGACCAAGCGATTGTTAGGAGGACTGTAATGCCTAACTGGAGCAGTGGCTTATCTTAAACAGTAAAGTTTCTGATGTTTCATAATTGAATTTATATTTTGGCTAACTTATCATTGCTCCAAGGTAATTAGCCTTTTTAAATTTTGGATCTTGAATCTTCAATCCAAAATCCAAAATTTAAAATCCCAAATTCCCTGATATTATTCTGGTAATTTATATTGCCCAACAATACGCTTAGCATATTCTGGAACATGCTGCTCTAACTTTTGGGGATGATTCCGCTTCACATACAAATAATTTCTAGTAAAGTGAGAATCAATGGAAAACCGCGCATACTCCAAACCCTTAGGGCCGATTTTCTCAATCACCACACCCATGAGTTTTGCAGCCCACATTGGCAAAGTTACTGCTTTATCGTAGGCGGGAATGCTTTGTTGTACGGCTTCCTTACGATTTCCTTGGGACATCACAGGCTGAGTATCTAACTGGTCTTTTACCAAATCCAGCATTTCCTTGCCAGTGTCATTTCTCACTACAATCCACTGCCAACCGAAGGGTGCGCCCATATAGCCCACCACCAAATCTGCTAAGGAATTAACATAATCAAAACAACTCATACAAGATGGGGCAAAAACATCCTTGAGTTTATTAGTTTTCAAGCCAAAGAAAGGCACGGTTTCTGTGGAACCATCTTCATGTTTGAAGTGAACCCGGAAGTCTTGCATGAATTCGTAGTGTACAACTGTGTCTGGCGATCGGCTAGTAGTTTCTAAGAATTTTTGTAGTCCGGCGCGAGTCACGTTATCTACGCAAGGCGTACCCAAAACATACAACTTTTCTAAACCAAGTTGTTTTTCTACAGCTCGTAATGCTTGAATTTGGCAACCAACACCAATTACTAATAGCCGCTTCATCCCCGATTTTTCTATTTGTTCCAACACCGAAAGATTAGGCGAAAGTGTTGGTTTATTTACTTTGGCTGCGAGTATTTCTTCTGGGGTGCGGGCAATGATGGGCATTGGTTGAAAGCGGTCTTCTTTAGTATTTTGGACGCAAACAACACCTTCAACTAAACCGCGATTAAGCATTTCAATGGCAATGCTGCTAACAATTCCCGTCCATTGTGCGCCTGCGATCGGTTGCTGCTTTCGCGCCGCTATCATGTCTTGATGAACACCAAAGTATAACTCATCTGGGTTATCAAGATTGCGCGATCGCCTGTGCGCTTCTTCCTCAAGTTCCCCTATTTGTTGATTAAGAAAAGCACACGCTTCCTTGACATAATGAATATAGTATGTATCGCACAATCCGCACTCGCTACAAAGTTCTTTTGCAGGACGACGGCTAGTAGGTTTTAAGGCTTTGGCTTTTTTGTGAGGAGAAACTGAGGTCATATAAATTTTTTGTTTTATCCAGGAATCGCTTTTATTACAATACCTTCACTGGCTATGAACTTGGCGATAAAAATTAGACCTCTTGCAAAACTCCTTACTTTGCGTTCTCTTCTGTGCGCCTCTCTTGCCTCGTGCGTGATATAAAAAATTATTCATGCAAGAAGTCTATTTCTAGCTAAAGTGCTAATCGGTTAAGAGTACCGCAGGAAGGTTGACAATAAATCGCTAATCTTTATTACTGTTCCTTTTTCTAGGATAATATTGGCGCTTAGTTATCAGCCAACCTATGCCAATAAAAAAGCATGTAGCTAAAACGCTTAATATTAAAGATGCGTAAAACGGATTAGGTGGATTGTTCGGAGATATTAGGGGTATTGGGATTTTGTCAATATGTTGGACAACTACGCCTGAGATAATCGCACCGCCACCAAAGCCGATACCTAATATTTGGATGGTGTTTTCTAAGGAGCGATCGCTCTCAGTTTGTTCTGTTTCTACTATACCGCGAATTGTATCAACCAATTGCCCAAACAATTCTTGACCTGGAGTCAGATAGTTAATATCTGTTTGGATTTGTTGTTGCCATTTTTTACAGTCTTTATTCAGAAAATCTTGCCAAGCTTGAGGACTATTTCCACTACCAATATTGTGAATCTCCTCTAAACAAATTTTGTAGTTATTAATGTTAGTATTAATTGCTGTGTGATGTATTTGTAAATCTTGCAAACATCTGGCGTAATCAAAGTTTTTTTTGGGGATTTCTCCCATTAATTTTTTTAAATCAGATAATTGAGTTGGATTTTTAGATATCAAATTGTTAAATTCTTCAATGTTCTCTTCTAGACCGCTATAAATTATTCTGGCTTCTCGGTAGCTTTGACGCGCTAGTTGATAAATGTAAAGGATTTTGTGGTAGATACAAAGTAAATCTCGCAACCAGTCATAAGCTGCTTCTGCAAGTGTTTCTGTCGCAGCTTGACTATTATTAATGACTATTAAAATATGACATTGTTTGGCAGGATTATCTGGTTCATCGGGGTCGAGTGCTTGGTATTCAAATAAAAGACTACCAAACAGTTCTCCTTTTTCTGTTGCTACAGGATTTAAATTTGTGTCGGCTACTAAGGCTATGGCAAATTTTTTAGCTAGTGCATCACAATCTTCACTTGGATCTACTTCTCCATAAATCCATAATGTTTGTCCTAAAGATGCTTGAATATTAGATGGTAGTAGCGAACTTGGTTTAAAGTATTGCAGTTGTGGTGTGTCTATGGAAATGTTTGGTGATTCTGCAAAGAGAGTCAAATCAACAGCGTAGGTATCGTGAAGTAAGAAAGGCTGAAGGTTGGCATGAATTTTAAAACCTTCTGTTGTGGACAGACTACCCAAATCTAAAATTCCCGCATCAGTTAACCATTCTGTTTTTCTTCCTTGTTGGCGCTTGGGTTCGTATTTATCCTTTTTATAAGAAATTAATTTTGAGCGTAATTTTTTCAAATCAAGAGAAGTCAGCGATTTTTCACCCACTTTCACCAAATTTTTCCACAAGAGATCGGCATCTTTCACAACTTCACCAGGAAGATCGGTAAAGGTGTGGCAAAGATGAAAAGCATAGAGGCTGAGGCTGAAATTCTTCACGATTTTTGATTGGTTTTCGTATTGTCAGTTATAGTCAATTGTAGGTTGAGTGAAGCGAAGTGCAACCCAACAAAGCCCCGCAAATGTTGGGTTTCGTTCCTCAACCAACCTACTACTGACTATTTTTGATTGGTTTTCGTGTTGTCAGATGATGGAGAATTATTTTTTATAGCATTTTCTGTAAGTTGCTTAGATGATTCACTAGGTTGATTGGCTGGAGTCTGTGATTTACTATTACCTATTCCGATGTTTATATCTACATTAATCGGAGATTCAGCACTGATTGATTTCAGATTTTGTTTGTAAGCTTCTAGAAGTTCACTGCAAGATTGTGCTTTCAAGTAATTTTCTATAATTTCTGAGATTTCCTCATCGTCTTCTGGTAACTGAATAGATATTTGCTGCAATTCCTCCCAGTCTGAAATCGAAATTAAATTTGATTGAGAGTCAAGCATTTGAATAAAAGCTTTGATACTATTTTTGTAAATTGACATGTTCTAAACTCCTTTACCTATAGTACAAAAAGCAGCCCAATAAAAAGGCGATTCAAAGGGTTTGGTTGAGGCGTTTTGATAATTATTAGCAAAATATTTATTTAGTTCTACCTGCCAAACTAAACTAAGCGAGGAATTATTTAGCCAATTTTGAAAGTCTTCGACTGTTGTATCTCTTAACCAACATTGTGCTGTCTTTAAAGCTAATACAATATTGTTTTGCTGCTGCTTTAGTTCTGCGTAAAATTTAATCATCAATAATGCTGTAGCTGTGGCGCTGACAGTCCAAAGACTACTGACTACATTGGTGCTACCAGCTAACAAAAATCCACTGGGTAAACCAATGTATTCATCACTCGTGCTTGTGAAGTCCGTCAAACCAGTTTCGCAAGCAGAGAGAGTTACTAGGCGACAGTTTTCTAGTTGAAAATGAGTGATGATATCTTTTAAAGTTAGGCATTTGGTTAAGTCCACTACTTTATCTTCAAAGACATGCATATAACGTTTAGAATCTACCTGAACTAACTCTGAATCAACAAAACAATCTGCTAATAGTAATCCAGAATCTTCGGGGTAATCAGATTTAAAGTAACCATGACAGAAGAAAAAGACACAGTTAGCAGTCACCAATTCTGGATGTAGTGTGACATTGGGAGAATTTTCATCAACACAGACAATTGCTGATTTGTTAGCTTTGTCTTGTTTCAAAATCTGACGTTGAGTAAATTGTTTTTTGATGGCTGCAACTGCTCCTAAATCTTTTTCGTAGTCTTGATATAAATCTTCTGTGGGGTTTTGAATGGCAAAGAAAGATTGAAAATCAGAGCGTTGACGCCGTTCGAGTTCTCGCAGAATTCGATAACTAGGTGCATAGCCTACACCGTTATTAAATAAGTCAATGAGGTACCTTTGCCTAGCAGGTAAAGCATGGAGAGGAAACAGGTGTAAGTAACGATGAGGAATTAAGATTAATCTTTGGCATTGTTCGGGTACTTGGTCTAAAATTTCGTCAATATGCAGAATTTCTGCTAATTGTTCCAACCGTTCTCCTAGCTGTTCTCGCCATTGAATTTTATCTCTGTCTTCTGGGTTGTAGTAGTCATTCAGATAATTGTTTGTCCAATTGATTAAGTCATCTAAATCTTGTCGAGTGGAATGCCAGATTCTTGGGTTATTGTTGTCGTGGGTGATGATGAAAGTCCGAAAACAATTATCAAAAATGTACCATTTGATGATTGCTGTTTTATTGTCTAAGAAGTTTTTAATTTCTTCAAAGTTGATGCTGCCATCTAAAGGTAAATTTTCTGGACTTGTTGATGCTTTGATTAACAGTTCTACTAAATTGCGGGTTTTGCTACGTTCAATATATTCTATTGCTTCGGTATCTTTTTTCAATTTTAGGCAAACTTCTATCATGCGTCGATAAAGTTGATTCCATTGTTCTGCTTGTTTGCGCTTGACTTCTTCGCCAGAAACAATTTCACCAGGCAAAGCTTCTACTGTTTCTATTGCCGCAAAAAAAGTATTGTAAGCTGAGTAAAATTGTTTTTCGTCTTGGTATAACCTGCCGAGATTTAACACAGTTTCTGCATGGTTTTGAGGAAAGTCGCTGGGGGTTAAGACTTCCAGTGCTGCTTTATAAGCAGAGATCGCTAATTTAATATTCTCGCCTCGTTTTCCTAATATTCTGTTACGGTAAGCATTGCCCAAATTATTTTGTGTATCTGCCCAATCTACAGGAAAGGTACTGCGGGTTAATACTTCCAATGCGGCAGAATAAGCAGCGATCGCTAATTCAATATTGTCGGCTCGTTCTCCTGATATTCTGTAAAGGTAAGCATTCCCTAGATTATTTTGCGTACTTGCCCATTGTTCAGGAAAATCGCTCTTGGTTCTAACTTCCAGTGCCGCTTTATAAGCAGCGATCGCTTTTTCCAGATTCTTACCTAGTTTTTTTGATATTCTAATCCCTAAATTATTTTGCGTTGTTGTCCAATTAATAGCAAAAGCGTTGTTGGTTCTAATCTCCAGTGGTGCAGAATAAGCAGCGATCGCTTTTTCCTGATTCTCGCCTCGTTCTCCTAATATTCTGTAAAGGTAAGCATTACCCAGATTATTTTGCGTACTTGCCCATTGTTCAGGAAAATCGCTCTTGGTTCTAACTTTCAGTGCCGCTTTATAAGCAGCGATCGCTTTTTCCAGATTCTCGCCTCGTTCTCCTGATATTCTCTCAGTGTAAGCAATCCCCAAATTATTTTGCGTCGTTGCCCATTGTTCGCAAAAGTCCCTCTTGGTATAAACTTCTAGTGCCGCTTTATAAGCAGCGATCGCTGATTCAATATTCTCGCCTCGTTCTCCTGATATTCTGTAAAGGTAAGCAATTCCCAGATTATTTTGCGTCGTTGCCCAATTAATAGGAAAAGCACTCTTGGTTCTAATTTCTAGTGCCGCTTTATAAGCAGCGATCGCTAATTCAATATTCTCGCCTCGCTCTCCTGATATTCTGTAAAGGTAAGCAATCCCCAGATTATTTTGCGTCGTTGCCCAACTAATAGGAAAACCGCTCTTGGTTCTAATTTCCAGTGCCGCTTTATAAGCAGCGATCGCACTTTCCAAATTATCATCTGTGTCTCCTAATATTCTCTCAGTGTAAGCATTCCCCAGATTATTTTGCGTTGTTGCCCATTGTTCAGGAAAAGCGGTGAAGTTTAATACTTTGAGTACCTCTTTATAAATAGCGATCGCTAATTCAATATTCTCGGCTCTGTTTCCTGATATTCTGTAAAGATAAGCATTCCCTAGATTATTTTGCGTCGTTGCCCATTGTTCACCAAAGGCGGTGAAGTTTAATACTTCGAGTGCCTTTTTATAAGTAGCGATCGCTAATTCAATATTGTCGGTTCGTTCTCCTAATATTCTGTCACTGTAAGCATTCCCCAGATTATTTTGCGTCATTGCCCATTGTTCAGCAAAGGCAGTGGGGTTTAATACTTCGAGTGCTTTTTTACAAGTAGCGATCGCTAATTCAATATTCTCGGCTCTGTTTCCTGATATTCTGTAAAGGTAAGCATTCCCTAGATTATTTTGCGTACTTGCCCATTGTTCAGGAAAATCGCTCTTGGTTCTAACTTCCAGTGCCGC